>JAFGTL010000490.1 GCA_016934125.1 Candidatus Hydrogenedentota bacterium | reverse complement strand
GTTTACCCCCCCGCGCGAGCTAACTCGTTGCGTTGGGGGGAGATGGGAGGCGCGGTCGGGTGATCGGGGGGTTTTTGGGGGCACCGGCGGGCGGGACGGGAGGCAGAAGCCGTGAAGGTGTGGTCGGGAACGTTGTCGCATCGAGAGGCACGGGACGCGTTGAGACAGAGGGGCTGTTGGAGGAAAAGCGAGGGAAAAAGCGAGGCGAGGGGAAAGCGCCTTCCGAGTGGACGCCAATGGACATCAGTGGACACCGTTCTGGGAGAAGACAGACGGGGAGGACGAGGCCTGGAAAAGCGGTAGAAGAGCCCTGCGGACGCGGCTCCGCTTGGGTGAGTCCGGCTTTTTCGCTCTTGCTGTGAGAGTGCGGCGACTTCTTCAACGGCTGCGTCCAGTTGTGCTTTTATTGCGATTGCCCAGGGATCGCGCGGGGAATCGGTTTGCGTGGCGAAGGAGGCCGGTGCTATACTCCGGGTGATTTCATTCGTTGGATACCTGCCGACAACCCGCGTGTGGAAGCGGGTTATGCATTCCGCCTCGGGCTCGGGCTCAACCGCAGATGCCAGGGGCAGTGTGACGAGCGTGGGGCCACCACCATAGGAGAGATGAGAGATGCCACTCGTACCGATGCGTCAGATCCTCGACGAGGCCGCGAAGGGCGGCTACGGCGTTGGCGCGTTCAACGTCAACAACATGGAACAGATTCAGGCCATCATGGAGGCGGCCAGCGAGACGAAGAGCCCGGTGATTATCCAGGCCAGCAAGGGCGCGCTCCAGTACAGCCGGATGATCTACCTGAAGAAGCTCATGGAAGCGGCGGTCGAGGAGAACCCCGACATCCCCGTGGCCATGCATCTCGACCACGGAAACAGCCTGGAAACCTGCAAGCAAGCCATCGAGCTCGGATTCACCTCGGTGATGATGGACGGCTCGCTGGCCGAAGATGGCAAGACGCCGAACACGTACGAGCAGAACGTGGAAATCACCAAGCGCGTGGTTGACATGGCCCATCCGCTGGGCGTGACGGTGGAGGGCGAACTGGGCGTGCTCGGCGGGATCGAGGATGGGCACGGCGCGGGGTTGAGTGCGGATGAGGTGGACGCGCACCTGACCGATCCGGCCCAGGCGGAAGATTTCGTCGCGAAGACGGGCCTTGATGCGCTGGCCGTGGCCATCGGCACGAGCCATGGTGCGTACAAGTCGGGCCGCAAGGATCCGAAGACGGGCGAGATCCTGCCGCCGGCCCTTGCCATGGAACGGATCCACCAGATCCACGAGCGCATGCCCAACTGTCACATGGTGATGCACGGTTCGAGCTCCGTGCCCAAGGAACTCGTGGACATCGTCAATGAGTACGGGGGCAACATGCCCGGCACGTTCGGGATTCCCGTCGAGCAGATCCAGGACGGCATCAAGCACGGCGTGCGCAAGGTGAACGTGGACACCGACAGCCGGCTGGCCATGACGGGCGCGATCCGGAAGGTATTCGCCGAGAAGCCGGAGGCCTTCGATCCGCGCAAGTACCTCGGCCCGGCGCGGCAGGCCATGAAGGAACTGGTGTACGTGCCGCGGATGATCGCTTTCGGCCAGGCGGGCCACGCGGGCGACTACGAGTTCATGACGCTGGACGAGATGAAGGCGTTCTACGCCTGATCGGATGCGTGGGTGCCCAGGGGTTCAGTCGCCGGCGTTGGCGGCGATGCGCTCCCAGCTTTCGCGCAATGATCCGAAGGCCGTGTTGATCTGGAGCAGGGCCTTCTCGATGATGTCGAGCAGCCGCTCCGTTTTTTGGTCAAGCGCCGGGAGTTCGATCAGACTCACGTAGACCTCCGTGAGGAGTTGGAATTCGTCGAGGGTGACATTGCCCGTGTCGCCCTCGGCGATTTTCTTTAGCGCCGGCGGCAGGCGGCGGTCTGTGGCCGCCGCGGGCGGCGTAGGAGGGGTAGGAGGCGGGGGCGGCGGGGCGGCCTGGGCCGGGGCTTTCGGGGCGGGGGCGGATTCGGGCTGGTCGGCCTGGGCCTCGGCCATGGCGGCGGATTCGGCCTCGGCGAGTGCAGCCTGGCGCAATTCGTACTCCTGAAGCTGGGCGATCTCCTCTGCGGTCAACTGGCCGACCTCTTCGATCGACATCTCGAGGATGCGCTGCGGCAACGCGGCACGGTAGGCCTCGGCTTCCGCGGCCTTCTGCCGGTAGTCTTCGAGCTTGTGCCGCTTGAGTTCGAGGTCGGCCTCGACGGCGGTCAGATGGACGCGACTCTTATCGAGTTCGCTCTCGAGGCCCCTGAGGATCTCGCTCCACTTATGGTAGTTGGGCGTGCCGGGCTGGGTGCCACGCTGGGCGTCGGCCTTCTCGATTTTCTCTTTGACGAGGTCCAGGTCGGCGAGCGTTTGCACGCGATCGATCTCGAGTTCTTTGATTTTCCGTTCCAGATATTCCAGGACTTCCATGATACCCCGCTCTCCGGAGTCCCTTCCGGGCCGACTCCCTGGTCTCCCTGATGTGTTGCCGCGGTCGTGTGTCCAGTATATACCAGAGTCGAATGCGGAGGGAATACCGTCTGGTCCGGTGGCTGCGGAGGCGGCCGGGTGGCGGGTCAGGTGCCGGACTTCTGTTGCAGCGCGAGGGCGGCGCGGGTCAGGACTGCGTCCGGGCTACCTGCTCATCGAGGAGCCTGCGCGCGTTGTCATAGAGGATGTTGCGCATGTCGGCTTCGTCGACGTGGGCGAAGACAACGAATCCGATGTATACGGCGTGGTCGAACCAGGGGTAGTCGGTGCCAAAGAGGACTTTGTGGGAGCCGGCGTCGCGGCACATCCACTCGATGAGGCCATAGGCGTGGGCGGCGGCCGTGAGTTCGAGGTAGACGTTGGGGAACTCGGCCGCGAGGGCGATGGCGCCGGGGTAGGCGCCGTAGCAGGAGTGGCCCAGCAGGAGGCGGACATCGGGATACTGTTCGGCGATGGGCCGGAGGTCTTTGTGCCCGCAGCCGCCGGACTCGCCCCAGGTGTGGGACAGCACCATGAGCCGATCCCGGTTGGCCCGTTCCCACACGGGCCGGTAGCGTGGATCGCCGACTGGGACGCCGTGCATGCTGGGATGGATCTTGATGCCGACGACGCCGGGCTGGCCGAGGCATGCGGCCATTTCCTCGTCTAAGTCGTTGGGGAACTGGGGGTTGAGCGTGCAGTAGCCGTAGATGCGGCCGGGATACCTGCGGACGGCATCGAGCATTTCGCGGTTGCCCTCGCGGGTGTCGCCTTCGAGGGCGTTATGGGGCGAGAGGATGATGGACTCGACGCCGGCCCGATCCATGCCGGCGATCATGGATTCGACGGCGGCCTCGGGCAGGTAGATGCCGCGGAAGGGCCCGAGGTGGCCGTGGGAATCGATGACGGGGCATCCGCGGCCCTGGATGAACTCATCGCGAAGACTCACCACGTCACCTCACGAAGGAGTCGTTCCAGGTTCCCATGGGCGATGGACTCCTTGGCCTCATCGTCGATGGCACACCGCGCCAGCATCATCACGTAGCCGCCGGGGTTGTTGAACGGCAGCGCTGAGCCGAACAGGAGGTGCTCCGGGCCCACGGCCTGGACGAGGTCCTGCCACTGGCCGGCGGTTTCGAGCCGGCTTGTGGTGATGTGGAAGCGTTCGTAACGCTTCATGAGGGGGCGGAAGTAGCGGTCCTGGCCCCAACAGCCGGATTCCGTGACCACGAGGGTGAGGTCGGGGAAATCGCGCATGAGCTGGTAGACGCCCTGCCACTGGCCGGGGAACTGGTTCAGGGGCACTAAGAGCGGGATGGAGCAGGCGACGAAGAGATCGAGCAAGTCGCCGCAGGACAGGCGGTCGAGCAGGTAGCAATGCTGAGCGGGAAAGGCTCGGACGGCGCGGATGTTCTGGGCGCGCATGCGCTGGATGAACTCCTCGGCGGAGCACATCTCGCGGCAGCAGGTGGGCGCCATAGTGAGTACGGGGTGGAGCGAGGGATAGGCGTCGAGTTCGGGCAGACGCTGGTTGCCCAGTTCGAAATCGCGAAGGGCGGCATCCCGGTGGCAGACGAGGGCCTTGTCGATGTGGAAGTATTCGAGTTCGCGGGCGAGATCGGCGGCGGTCTCGATCTCGGCGGGCAGGGCTTGGGTGCCCCGGCCGTAGGCCGCGTCACAGTCGAATATCGTCAAGGACTTGGCTCTCCATCCGTTGTTCGAGGGCGTTGCCCTCGCGGAACGCGGGGATCTCCGTGGGCGGCGAGGTGCCAGCGAGGAAGGCCTCGGGGAAGTCGCCGCCGAGAAGGCCCGTCTCTTTGTCTACGTTATAGAAGACTACTCCCTCGGGCTTCTCAAAGTCCAGAACGGGCAGGCCTTTGTGGGCCTCGATCATGAACTTGGTCCACACGGGTGAGGCGATGGCGCCGCCGGTGAACTGCTGCCCGTTCTTGT
>JAFGTL010000489.1 GCA_016934125.1 Candidatus Hydrogenedentota bacterium | reverse complement strand
CTCCGTGACGAGGCGATTGCCGAGGCCGGTGTCGTCGCGCGAGTGGCGGGGCATAGGGGCGGCGACAGTCGTGGCTACGCCGGTTCGGCCCATGATCGAGACGATGCCGGCGGCGGTCACGTCGGGCACGCTGAATCCGATGGGGCCGATGTGGGCGTGCATGTCGACGATATCGACGGCGGTAAGGGGAAGGCCGTCGCGGCCGAGATCGAGGAAGGTGGGGCGGGCGCGGTCGCGGTTGGCTGTCATCGCTGGATCGCTCCGATGAGGCGCTCGAGGTTGCCGGCACCGATCTGCCGTTTCACGTCATCGTCGAGGCGCGCGTAGGCCAACTGCGTGATGGCCGCCATGGGTTCCGCCTCGGGAAACCCCGTACCGAACAGCACCCGCCCGGCGCCCACCTCTGCGACAAGGCGTTCGATGCCGTCGTGGACGGTGTAGTTGCTGCCGATAGACACGTGGACGTTCGGGAAGGCCTTGAGGAAGGGGATGAGCGTGCGGTCGCTGCGGTACTGGAGCCCGGCGAGGATGAAGGGGAGGCCGGGATAGCGCGGGGCGAGGCCGGCGAGTTCGTCGAAGGTGAACCGCGCCGTGAGGCAGAAGGCGGGTAGGCGCCGGGCCTCGAGGGCGGCGAACAGGCCGTGGGAGGCCCATTCGGCAAGGCTCCAGTAATCGGCCTGCGGGCGGAGGAACGCCGCGCCGGCGCCCTCGGCGACCGCCGCGTCAACCTGCTCTTCCTCCGCGGGGAGATCGCCGCCGCCGTTGGGCACGAGGATGGGGCAGGGAACCAGCCCGGCCCCGCGGTCGCAGGCATCGTAGAGCGCCTCATTGGCCGCGGGCACGTCGCCAACGAGATCGTCCGGCACGAGGCGGACGAGGGCGCGGGCGATGTCGAGCCGGTGCATTTCGCGCGCCCACTCGTCGGGCGCCACCTCCGAGAGGGCGTAGTCCGGCCCCTTTGCCGGGGCGGCTGCGCCAAACCCGGCCTGCACGTCAAACAACTCGATTCGCATGGATCCTCCAATCGGGGATAGAAGCAAGCGTGTGATTCTGGCCGGGCTCAGTGGGTTCCGTCAAGTATGGCGCCGCGCACGCGGAGGGCCTGCTGCACCTCGGCCACCGGGAGATCGCGCGCGTCGGTGCAGTCGCCTCCGGCGCACAGAGCCGCGGCCACGCCGGCCGCGTCGCCGGTGGCCATGCAGGTGCCCATGACGCGGGCCGAGCCGTTGGCCTGGCGCGTGGACGACAGGCACCGGCCGGCCACGAGTAGGTTTCGGAGTCCCGCCGGCACGAGGCAGCCGTAGGGGATATCGTAGGATTGGCCGTCGGCGACGGGGATGCGCGTCTGCTCCGTGCCGGCGCCGTGAATGTCCACGTGATGCCCGCCTTTGGCGATCGCGTCGGGCGACTTCCGGCCTTCGAGCACATCCTCGGTTTGGAGGACATAGTCGCCCACGACGCGACGGGTTTCGCGCACGCCCGTCCGCGGGGCGATGCGCGACACCGTGGCCTCGGCGAACCCGGGCACGCTGCGCTGGAGGAACGCGGCCGCGGTTTCCACCTGGCCGGCCAAGGCGACGGCCGCGGAACTCAGCTCGGCCACGTCGGTGGCGTCCACCCCCGCGAGGCGGGTGGTGTTGAGGGCGAGTTCGCGGCGCTCCATGGACGTCGGTGAAGCAAACACGGCGGTGCAGGGCTCGATCTCCGAGGCCGCGATGGCCCCGCCGAGGATCGAGCCCGCGGCGCTGAGCACGAAGTAGGGATACCCGTGATCGCGGACGGCGCGGGCGCATTCGGCGGGGGTCTTGTCGATGACGGGGTTCTCGGCGAGGACGAGTTCCTCGGGATGGGCTGCGATAAACTCGAGGAGCTCGGGGAAGTCGACGCCCGCCATCTGGAACACGAGGCTGACGGGCTGGAGTTCGCCGTCTTCGCCCATCTCCGTGGCGGCGCCCGCCCCATAGGCCACGTCGCCATCGCCCGTGCAGTCGACAACCACCCGGGTTTCGATGGCGAAGTCGCCCGCGCGATTGCGCACGATCACCTTGTCGACGGCGCCCGATTCGCCGAGCACACCCGCCACGAAGCTGTGGAGGAGCACGTCGACGCCGGCCTGCTCGATGAGGCCCGCGATGGCCAGCCGCATCGCCTCCGGATCGACGCAGTCGCCCCAGAGGGTGCGCCAGTCGCAGATGGAGCCCACGTATCCGCCGAGGCGTTTGCAGGCATCGAAGAGCATCTGGGCCGAGCCGCCCACGATCCGTTCGCCGAGGGCGTTGGAGCAGCCGAGGATGGGGAGTCCGCTCACCAGATGGCCGCCCGGAAACGGCCCCGGCTCGACGAGCAGCGTGCGCGCGCAGGTGTGCGCGGCAGCCAAGGCCGCGGCCACGCCGGCCGCGCCGCCGCCCGCCACGATCACGTCATAGGAATGCCCGTTCAGTTGTCCCGTCATGTCAGCCCCTCCCACGCCGCACCGGCCCCAACCGTACGCGCACCGCGACAGGCCATTCTACCCCATCCGGGCCGGATAGGGAATGGGCGTCACGGGGCTGCGGAGGCGTGCGGGCGGGCCCTCCACGGACGCAGAGGACGGGGGAAGCGGGGCCCAGACGCGGCTTCGGTCTTCCTCTGCGCAGCTCCGCGTACTTCGTGCGCTCTGCGTTGATCCCTCGTCTTCCCTGAACCCCCCGCATCGGTGTCCATTCGGCGTCAAGGCCCCCTCCTCACGGGCCGGCGTTTCGCAAACGCATAGCCAGGGCAACGCCACCGTGAAGGCCGCGAAAGAGGCGCGTCTTCTCGCTCCTCCCCTCCGTGCTCTTGTCCGTACGGACGGGGGCTGGTATTGTCATCGGCGGCGGGCGTGCTGGCGCGCCGGGGAATCAACCGCGAGAGGAACGGACGTGAACGAACTTGCTATGACGCTCCTTGCGCTGTCGGCGCTGCATGCGGCCGGAGCCGGCCCCGTGCTGGTGGAGGCCGGCAGCTTCGACACCCTGGGCGGGTGGGTGGTCGATCAACAGTTCATGGATCAGATGGGCTCGCCCTTCCTGCTGGCCCACGGCCTCGGCGTGCCCGTCGAAGATGCCGCGACCACGGTGCGCCTGCCCGCACCGGGCGCGTATCGCGTGTGGGTGCGCACGCGCGACTGGGCGGCGCCGTGGGACGCGCCGGTGGCGCCGGGCGTGTTCCGCGTGCTCGTGGACGGCGAGCCCCTCGCGCCGACTTTCGGCAGCGAGGGCGCCGAATGGCATTGGCAGGACGGCGGCACCGTCGAGGTGGCGGGCCGCGAGGTGACGGTTGCCTTACACGATCTCACCGGATTCGACGGGCGGTGCGACGCGATCCTGTTCTCGGCCGATCCGGACTTTGTGCCGCCCGACGGCGGTGAGGCGCTTGCGGCATTCCGGCGCGCGGCCCTCGGCCAGGCCGATCCCGTGCCGGATGCGGGCGAATTCGATTTCGTGGTGGTGGGCGGGGGCATCGCGGGCACCTGCGCGGCCGTGTCGGCGGCGCGGCTCGGGCTCGATGTGGCGCTGATTCAGGATCGGCCCGTGCTGGGCGGCAACAACAGCAGCGAGGTGCGCGTGCACCTCGGTGGCAAGACGAATCTGCCGCCCTATCCGGCGCTGGGCAACCTGGTGCGCGAACTCGATTCGGGCATGCGGGGCAACGCGCAACCTCCCGAGAACTACGACGACGCGCGCAAACTCGACGTCGCCGGCGGTGAAGAGCGGCTGCACCTGTTCCTCAACATGCGCGCCTTCCGCGTCGAGAAGGATGGCGCGCGCATCGCGGCCGTCATCGCCAAGGACACCCGCACCGGCTCGGAACTCCGGTTCGCCGCGCCGCTGTTCGCCGATTGCACGGGCGACGGCACGGTGGGCGCGCTGGCCGGCGCCGACTTCCGGATGGGGCGCGAAGGCCGCGACGAGACGGGCGAACCCCTCGCGCCGGAACAGGGCGATCGCATGACGATGGGCGCGAGCGTGCAGTGGTATTCGGTGGAAACGGAGGGGGAGAGCGCGTTCCCGGCGTGCCCGTGGGCCGTGCAGTTCGATGCAGACACCTGCCAGGCCGTCACCATGGGCGAATGGGACTGGGAAACCGGCATGCACCTCGATCAGGTGGCCGATTTCGAGCGCATCCGCGATTATGGCCTGCGGGTGGTGTACGGGAACTGGGCGTTTTTGAAGAACGACGCGGCCAACAAGGCGGACTATGCCAACCGGCGGCTCGGGTGGGTGGCCTATGTGGCGGGGAAACGCGAGTCGCGCCGGCTGCTGGGCGACGTGATCCTCCAGGAACAGGACATCACCGGGAACCGGGCGTTTCCGGACGCGTGCGTCACCACGACGTGGACGATCGACCTTCACTATCCGCAGCCGAAGAATGCGGAGCAGTTCCCCGGCGCTGAGTTCCGATCCATTGCCGAACACAAACGGATCGAGCCCTATCCGATCCCCTATCGCTGCCTTTACTCGCGCAACGTCGACAACCTGATGATGGCGGGCCGCAACATCAGCGTCACCCATGTCGCCCTGGGCACGGTGCGCGTCATGCGCACGGGCGGGATGATGGGCGAGGTGGCCGGCATGGCGGCATCCCTGTGCGCCAAACACGGCGTCACGCCCCGCGGCGTCTACGAGCACCACCTCGACGAACTCAAGGCCCTCATGGCCGAAGGGGTGGGCGAACCGCCGAAGCCCGTGGGCCCGACGCCGCCCGACTGGCTCGCCGATGCCGGGCAGAGCCTGGCGCGGACGGCCTGGGTGCGCGTATCGAGCGATCTCGATCCGGCCGAGTATCCCCGGGGCAACATCAACGATGGCGTGACGGATACGGACACGAACGCGACGCGGTGGGTGAGCGGCCGGGAACTGCCGGGCTTCGTCGAGTTGGCGTGGGCCGCGCCGCACACCATCAATGCCGTGCGGATCCTGACGGGCTGGCGCATCTCGCCCTTCGAGATCCGCGATCCGATCCGCGACTTCGTGCTCCAGGCGTTCATGGACGGCGGGTGGCGCGATATCGACGGCACGCGCGTCGAAGGCAACCGCGCCTTCGACTGGCACGTCCGGTTCGCGCCCGTCCACACGGATCGGCTCCGGCTCTGGGTGTCTGCGGCACCGGGCGACGCGATCCGGCTCTGGGAATTCGAGGTGTACGGCCCGGCCGCGCCCAACGGCGAGGGCGCCCTCCGCATCGACGCCGATTACCCCGGCGGCAATATCCTCGTCGACGCGATTGACGCCGACACGGTGCGCATCCGCCAGGATCTACGCGACACGTTCGGGTGGTGGTTCTACTGGGACTTCCGCGTGCGCGGGGCAGCGGGCCGCACCCTCACGTTCCAGTTCGACGGAAGAAGCCCGATCGGCACGCGCGGGCCGGCCGTGAGCACCGACGGCGGCGTGTCGTGGGCGTGGCTCGGCCTCGATGCGGTGAAGGAGGCGTCGTTCACCTACGCGTTCCCGGCCGGGGCGGACGACGTGCGGTTCGCCTTCGCCATCCCCTATCTCGAACGCGACTTCGCCCGCTTCCTCGATGCACACCAAGGCGACGCCCACCTCGCGATCGAGCGCTTCTGCACAACGCGCAATGGCCGGGCGGTGCGGAAGGTGCGCGCGGGCAAAATCGACGGCGAGCCGGCGTATCGCGTGCTGCTCACGGCGCGGCACCATGCCTGCGAAGCCATGGCGAGCTACGTGCTCGAGGGCGTGCTCGATGCCGTGCTCGCCGACAGCCCCGACGGCGCCTGGTTCCGCGAGCATGCCGAAGTCATGGCCGTACCCTTCATGGACAAAGACGGCGTCGAGCAGGGCGATCAAGGCAAGAACCGGCGGCCCTACGATCACAACCGCGATTATGCGGACGACGCCATCTACCCGTCCGTGCGCGCCCTGCGCGAATCCGTGCCCCCGTGGGCCGATGGGCGCCTCGCCCTCGGCCTCGACCTGCATTGCCCCTACATCCGCGGCGGCGGCGACGAGACGGGCAGCAACGAGCGCATCTACCTCGTCGGCGGGCCCGATGCGGACGTGTGGGAACGCACCCAGGCCTTCGCGGCCGTGCTCGAACGGGTGCAGTCCGGCCCGCTCGAATACGCCGCCCGCCACAACCTGCCCTTCGGCATGAAATGGAACGCGGGCACCCTCCGGGCGAACTGCAGCAACTGGATGGCCGCCCAGCCCGGGATCCGCGTCGCGGCATCCCTCGAATTCCCCTACGCCAACGTAGGCGACGGCGAAGTCACGCCCGACGCAGCCCGCCAGTTCGGCCACGATCTCGCCCGCGCCATCCACGAATACCTCGCGGCGAGGTGAGACGCGGGGCGGCACGGAGAAGCCGAAGGAGCCGAAGGAGCCGGGGACACGTCTCAGGCATAAGGGGATGACAACATTGGACACGGAGCGTCCTGCGTTCTTTCGGCTGCGGATCCGGCCGTACGGGCTCGTGACGGCGGCGGGGGCGGTGGCCTGTGTGGCGACGGTGTTCGGGTTCTGCGGGCGGCTGGCATGGTTTCTCGATCTGTTCTCCCACTTCCGGGTGCAGTATTTCCTGGCGCTGTTCATGATCGCGGCGGCGGCGCTCGCCCTCCGTCAGCGGAAAGCGGCGGCGGTGTTCGGCGTGTTCGCCCTCGTGAACGCGTGCGTGATCGCGCCGCTGTATTTCGGCGCGTCGCCGCGGGCGGATTCGTCCGCGCCGAGGTTTCGGGCGGTGTTGCTCAACGTCAACACCGAACACGGCGACGCGGAGCGGGTTGCCGCGTTCCTTCAATCCGTCGATCCGGACGTCATCGTGTTGGAGGAGGTGAGTGAGGGCTGGCTGGCCGATCTCGGGCCGGCGCTCGAGGCCTGGCCCTATTCATGCCGCGAGCCGCGGGAAGACAACTTCGGCATCGCCCTCTACAGCCGGCTGCCGTTCACAAAGGCGGAGGTGGTGTACGTGTGCGAGCCGGACGTGCCCACCGTCGTAGCGGACATCGACGCGGGCGATGCAGGATTCACCGTCATTGCCACGCACCCGGTGCCGCCGGCCAACGCGGCGTACGCGCGCTGGCGCAACGATCAGCTCGGTGCGCTGCCCGCACTCGTCGAGTCTGCGGCGTCGCCGGTGCTGCTGCTCGGCGACCTTAACGTCACGCCATGGAGTCATCACTTCCGGCGGTTGCTCAAGCGGAGCGGGCTGCGCGACAGCGCCCGGGGGCACGGCGTTCAAGCCACGTGGCCGAGCCACCTCGTCCCGTTGCGGATCCCGATCGATCACGGCCTCCACGCCGACGCGATCGGCATCGTCGACAGAACCGTGGGCGCGCCCGTCGGCTCCGACCACCTCCCGCTGATCGTCGATTTTGCCGTGCCCAGCGGCCGGGCTCGCGGGCAGGCGGACGCGAGGGCGGGCTGATTCCTTCCGATCTGCCTTCAGTCGGCCACGGCGGGGTGGACGTAGCGTCTCCGGAGCCAGGCGACGCCAACCAAGTCAAAGAGCCCGCGCCACAAGCGATTGCCGACACCGTATTTCGAGACGCCGTGGACTCGGGGGTGGTGCGCGACGGGACACTCGACGATGCTGAGTCCGGCGTTGCGGATGAGAACGGCGAAGAACCGATGGACGCCGTTGAAGGGCACGATGTACTGGACACAGATCTTCCTGAAGCCCTTCGAGCCGCATCCCGAGTCGCGGATGCCGTCGTGGAGCACGGCGTTGCGAACGGCATTCGCGACTCTGCTCGAGAGTCTACGCACCCAGGTGTCGTTCCGTACGGCCCGATAGCCGCAGACGCAGTCGTATTCCTGAAGCAGCTCGAGAAAGCGCGCGAAATCCGCGGGATCGTTCTGCAGATCGCCGTCCAGGGTGAGAATGCAGTCGCCCCGGGCGTCTCGCATGCCGGCGATGAGGGCTGCCGACTGCCCCATGTTCCGCACGAGATGGAGCGCGCGCATGCACGGGTATGCGGCCCGCAGTCGGGCCAATCGTTCGCGGGTATCGTCGGTGCTTCCGTCGTCGACGAAGATGCACTCGTAGGGCCATTCGGGGAGGCCGGCAAACGCCATGTCCACGCGTTCGGCCAGCAACGGGATGTTGTCGGCTTCGTTATAGCAGGGAACGACCACAGAAACCCGTGGCCGCCCGTGTCCGGCATCGCTGGGTTCGTCACCCGGCATATCGTCTCTCCAAACCGAACCGCCCGGTGGGCGGGCCGTCAGCGCCACAGAGCGAGCCACTCTTTGCCGGCCAGCGGGATGAGCCAGAGCAGGCAGTGCGCCTCCGCCAGGATGCTCGGCCACAGGAACCGCCGCGCCCGACGCCGCCTGCCGCGGTGCTCCTGGCCCCGTCCCACAGCGGGGATCCACCGTGGCACGTTCCGCAAGTACTCGGCATAGGGTTCGCCGTACTTGCCGAGGAGGTGGGCCTCCTCGCGACGGACGGTGAGGGTGTAGACGGCCATGCACCACAGAAACATGATCGGCAGGAACCAGAGCAACTCGGAGACACACGTCAGGCCCAGCATGATGGCCGTATTCCCGATGTAGATGGGGTTCCGGACATACGCGTAGGGCCCGGTCGTCGTGAGGGTCTTACGCACCCGCAACCGGTAGTGCAGGTGCATCTGCGCCCAGACTCGAATGGCCACCCCAACGGCGAACACGGCGAGTCCGATCGGCCAGACCACGCCGTCCCGCTCCGTTTCGCCCAAGAAACAGAGGACAAGAACCAGAAAGGCGGGCACCATGAGAAGTCCACGAATCCTGTACACGTTGTTGTAGGGTTCCGCCATGGTCATTCCTTTCTATCGCGGCCTTGCTTCGCGGTGTGTTAAGGCTCGTTCGTCACCGCCATTCTGACGAGGCCTCCCTTACCGCAAACTTGCCCGAACATTGCCGTTTGGCAAGGTTGAAACAGAAACGGGGACAGGGGCCGTTGTTGACGGTTTGGCGAGACGCGGGCACCGGGCCCGGCACGCAATTGATTGCTCGCGGGGCAGGTGCTAGGCTGAAGGCCTGAGGGCAAGCAAGGGGAGAATGAGGATGCGCGTACTTGTCCGTAGTGTCGTGGTGGTGGCCGCGGGGGCGGCGTTGTGCACGTGTGCGACGGTGGCCGCGCCGGATGGGGCGGGCGGCGTGCCGTCTCTCACCCAGCGGCGGGCGGCTCTGATCGAGTGCGCGGGCGGGGGCCCTGAAGCCATCGCGCGTCTGACAGAGGCCCTGGATGACGAGAATCTCGTGCTGCGTCGCACGGCGGTTCGTGTGCTGGGCGGGTTGGGGCCCGAGGCCAAGGCGGCGTTGGAACGGGCGTTGGCCAATGACGACGTCGTTGTCCGGCGCGCCGCCTTGTGGGCCATCTGCGGCCAGCCGGGCGTGGACGCGGCTCCGTATCTGGCCACGGCGATCGAGGATGACGAGGAACTGGTGCGCCAGGTGGCCGTAGCGCAACTCGTCCGGCTCACGCCGCGGACGGATCAAGTCATCGCGCTGCTGAGAATTGCCGAACAGGACACGGCGGATTCGGTGCGGAAGATGGCGTCGGCCGCACTGTGGCCGTTCCACGGCCAGCGTATCCCCTTGCGGGAGCGCAAGGACTACGATCACGACATCACCGTGGTCGATACCATCCCGTTGCCCAAGGAGGGGTGGCGATTCCGCCTGGATCCGGATCGCAACGGCCACCTGAAGGACTGGTTCGCGCCGGGGTTCGACGACGGGGAATGGGATCTGATCGATATCGAGCAGGCCTGGCAGAAGGCGGGCCATGACTACGTGGGGGTGGCGTGGTACCGCCGGTGGATCGAGTTGCCGGAGAAACCCGCGCACACGGCCGTGGAACTCCATTTCAAGGGCGTGGACGAGTGCGCCTGGGTGTGGGTGAACGGCGTCTACGTGGGCGAGCACGATGTCGGGCCCGGGGGCTGGGATGTGCCGTTTCTTCTGAACGTCACAGAGGAACTGAAGTGGGGCGAGAAGAACCAAATCACGGTGAGGGCGATGAACACGCAGTTCGCCGGGGGCATCTGGCGGCCCGTGGCCATCGAGGTGCTTCAGTAGATGGAGGCGGGGATGAGCGAGTCAATAGGAGGCGCGTCCAGGTTCACCGAAGGGGTTTCGACGGCGGCGCGGGTGGCTGCCGTCCTTCTTCTCGCGGGCGCACTGTGCGCGCCGGCCGCCTACGGGCAGGCCGATGCGCCCTGGCGGCAGTTGTATGCCGGCGACGAGGCAACGGGCGAGAACGTCATCGGGCTGTGGCAGTTCTTGCCGGGCGAGGAAACCAAAGACAACTCCGGCCATGGCCACGATCTGAAACTTCGCGGCGAAGGGCGCTTCGTCGAGGGCGGACTATTTGGCTCCTGCCTCGAGTCCTTCCCGTCCGGAACCGAACGCGATGTGGCCCAGGGGGCCTATGCGCGGCATCACGCCGATCTGAATCCCCCCGGGGCGTTCACGCTGGAGGCGTGGTTCAAACCCAAAGAGGACATGGATGAGTGCAGCACCGTCTTCCTCCTCGACAAGAAGTACTACCACTATGCCAAGGAGATCCCGCAAGCCAATCAGGGATACTGCCTGTTCTTGAGCCGGGTGGGTGAGAACCGGCGCAAGATGGTGGCCTACCTCGGGTTTGGCGAAGACTCGGTGGCCTATGAGTCCCGCGACTTCGCCGCAGAGCCGGGCCAGTGGCAACACGCCGCGTTCACCTATGACGGCGCCGGCACGGGCCGGTTCTTCCTCAACGGCGAGGCCATCGGGCGGGGCACCCACGAGGGGCGCGGCGCCATCACCCCGAGCACCTACCACCTCGTCATCGGGGACCGATACGGCAGCACGTATACGGGCTTCCCCGGATACATCGATCAAGTCCGCGTTTCGAGGGGCTGCGTGCCCTACTTCACGGGCAAGCTCGAGGTGACCGCGGCGGGATCCCGGACGGTGTTCGTCCGCATGGAGCAGGGCGGGCAGGTGGTTCTGCGCATCATCAACGACACGAACGAGGCCCTGACGGGCGCCAGGGCAACCGTCGCTTTGGCTGGCATCGAGACAGAGGCGGCGGTTCCCGACCTCCCGTCATTGGCGTCGCACACCTTGGCGGTTCCCGTGGACACAACGCTTCGTCCGGACACCTACGCCCTCGAGGCGAGCGTCACGGCATCGGGGCCGGGCGGAACGCACGAAGCCGAAGGCACGTTCGACATCGTTATCGTGCCGCGCGAGCCGCCGCACAAGATGCCCGTGGTCATGTGGGGCTATGGCGACTTCGAACGGCTCAAGCAGATCGGCTTCACCCACGAACTGGTGAGCCTCGCCGATTACGGAAGGGTGTGGACGGCCGGCGAGCCGACTGATGCGGCCTCGTCCGGGCGGATCGAGCAGCTTTCGGAAGCCCTCAACGACCACCTTAGGCAAGGGGTCGGGGCCGTCGTAAACCTCTATCCCGGCCGGTGGGTGGTAGGCAGCGACGAACGGAAGGAAACGTACGGCCGCGTCAACCGGAACGGCGCCCCCTACGAAGACCTGAATGTCTGTGCGTCGTTTCCGGAGGTGCAGGCCTTTGCCTACAACGTCGGGGCGTCCGTCGCGAAGACCTTCGGGGAGTTCCCCGGGCTTCAGGCGTCCCTCATCCACTCCGAGATCCGCGATCACACCAACCTCTGTTTTCATGAGCACGATCGCCAGGCGTTCCGCGACTTTGCCGGATACGACATCCCCGACGAGGCGGTCAGCAAGAGCGGCCTCAGCTACACCCGCATCGACGGGTTCCCCATGAACCGCATCGTGCCCGACGATGACGCCGTGCTGACATTCTACAAATGGTTCTGGAAAGTGGGCGATGGCTGGAACGCCCTGCACACCCAGGTGCACAAGGGGCTGAAGTCAACGGGCCGCGACGATCTGTGGACGTTTTTCGATCCGGCCGTGCGCGTGCCGAGCATCTGGGGCAGCGGCGGCGGCGTCGACTACCTCAACCAATGGACGTACTCGTATCCGGATCCGATCAAGATGGGGCAGGCCACCGACGAGATGATGGCCATGGTTGAGGGCGGCCCGCCGCATCAGCAGGTCATGAAGATGACTCAGATCATCTGGTATCGATCCGGAACCGCGCCGGAACTGCCCAAGGACGAATCGCAATACGCGCCGTGGGAGAAGGAAATCCCGGATGCCCGGTTCATCACGATTGCGCCCGACCACCTGCGCGAAGCGTTCTGGTCGAAGATCGCACGGCCGATCCGGGGCATCATGTATCACGGTTGGGGCTCGCTGGTGCCGGCGTCCCACCGCGGCTACCGGTTCACCAACCCGGAAACGAGCACGGTGTTGACGGAACTCATCCGCGACGTCGTGCGCCCGCTCGGCCCGACGCTGCTGCAAGTCCCCGACCGCAAGAGCGACGTCGCGCTGCTCGAGAGTTTCGCCTCGCAGGTGTTCGCGGGGCGCGGCACGCGGGGCTGGGGGGGCAGCTGGGAAGCCGACATGCACCTCGTTCTTCAGTGGGCTGGGCTCCAACCCCGGATCCTCTACGACGAAACCGTCCTGCGGGATGGGCTCGATGATTGCCGCGTGCTCGCCATGCCCTGTTGCGACGTGCTCACCGAGAAGGTGTACGACACGATTGCCGCCTTCCAGCGACGCGGCGGGCTCATCATCGCCGACGAGTACCTCACCCCGGCGCTGAGTCCCGATATCCTCATCCCGCGCGTCGGGCGCACCAAGAAAGCCGACGAGGACAAGGCCGCCCTCCAGGCTTTGGCCCGGCAACTCCGCGCGGAACTGGATCCGTTCTACGAGCGTT
>JAFGTL010000488.1 GCA_016934125.1 Candidatus Hydrogenedentota bacterium | reverse complement strand
TCGAGCAGCAGCGCGGCCAGCGCCGGCACGTTCTCTTCCGAACCGATCAGGGCCAACTGCCGGCAGACGAACTGCTTGGCCGCCAGTGTGGCATCGGAGTCGAGCAATGCCGCGAGATCGGCAGCGAGCTTGCTGCGTTCCGCGGGTGACTCCGCCGTCGCCCGGCACAGATCGGCCACGGCGGTCAAGGGCGCGCGGCTCTGGCCGTACTCGTAGGAGACAATCCGGCCGAGTGCGTCGTCCCAGGGATCCTGGGCTGCGGCCTGCGGCATCGCCCCCGAAGCGATTGCGGCCGCCAGGACGACGGCCAGGACTTCCATACAGCGCTGCATGACACTCTCCTCCATCCCGTGAAGCCTTCGTGCCGGGAAGGCCTCCTGTTATGTCCCCCCGCCCGCCGGGCGGGCTCCGTCTAGAGCCGCCACGGGCTGCGCGCGGGACGCGACAGCAGCCGGTTCGCTTCCTCATCATTCTCGAATCGCTCGATCTCCGGATTCCACTTGAGCCGGCGGTTGAGAATGAACGCTATATTGCCCAACTGACAGATCGTCGAGGTGCGGTGGCCGATCTCGGCATCGGCAATGGGCCTCTCGCGCGTCCGGATGCAATGCAGCCAGTCTTCGCGGTGGCCCCTGCCGCGGCCGAGGTGCACGTCATCAGCGCCGAGCGGCGTGTCCAGAATGCTCTCCGGTTCCGCATGGAGGAATCCCCGGCTCACCAGGATCTTCCCCTTTGTTCCGTGGAACACGCAGTCGGCCTCGGCGCCGTGATACATGGGAATCCCGTTTGCGTACACGAACGTCAGCCGATCATGCTCCTTGCCGTCAGCCGGGATCACGTCGACGGGGCCGCTGTCATCCATATCCATGGCCCACTGAGCGATGTCGAAGTGATGGGCGCCGAAATCGCTGAACGAGCCGCCCGCATAGTCGCGGTAGTAGCGCCAGTGGGGATAGCCGGAGAAGTTGAGGGGGCACAATTCCGAGTTGTAGGGGCGCCACGGCGCCGGGCCCAGCCAGAAATCCCAGTCCAGCGTGTCGGGCACGGGCTCCGCCGGCAAGTGATATCCCGTCTCCGGAGGGCCGCCGATGCCGATGTCGATGCTGCGCAACTCGCCGATCGCCCCGCACCGCACGAGTTCCGCGGCCCGGCGGAACCGCCCGCCATATTCGGAGCGTTGCTGGCTTCCCGTCTGGAACACGCGACCGTAGCGTTCAACGGCATCAACCAAAGCGCGCCCTTCCGCGATGGTGCGCGTCAACGGCTTCTCACAATAGATGTCTTTGCCGGCCTTGGCGGCAAGAATGCAGACCGTGGCGTGCCAGTGGTCGGGCGTGGCCACGACGACGGCGTCGATGTCCTCGCGCGCAAGCAAATCGCGGAAGTCGCCGTACGCCTCGCAACCCTTGAAGGACGCCCGATCGGCCTTGTTCGCATAGGACTCCTCGACAATCTGCTTGCACTGCGCGAGGCGTCCGGACTCGACGTCCGAAACGGCGACGATCTGTACGTCATCGTGATGGCGCAGGCTTGCGAGGTGGGACTCCCGGCCCTGTTTGCCGACGCCGATGAAGCCCAGCACGATCCGGTTGCTCGGCGCGGTACGTCCGTCCGCGCCCAGCGCCGACGCCGGCACGATGTAGGGGAATCCGACTGCGCACGCCGTGGCCGCCGCCCCTCGCTTCAGGAATCCACGCCGGGAACACGCGTTCAGCCGCGCGCTCTTCTGCTTGTCCTTCATAAAGCGCTCCTCGTTCGATTCGGTTGCAGGGGCAGATCGGCGCCCGGCCTAAAGGTGCCAGGCACCCCGCATGGCGCGCGACAGCTTCCGATCCGCCTCCGAATCGTTGACGAACCGCTCCCGGCCGGGATCCCACGCCACTTTGCGCTCCAACTGCATCGTGATGTTGCCGAGATGGGCGATGGAGATGGCCCGATGGGCCACCTCGATAGGCGTGATCGTCTGGGCCCGCGAACGGACGCATTCCAGGAAGTTGCCCTGGTGGTGGCGGCTCAGATACAGGTGTTCTTCCCCGGGCCCGATCACGGATCCCATCAGTTCCTTCGGATGCGTATCGAGGAACCCGCGGTTCACATGAACCCAACCGTCCGTGCCCTCGAACCTCGTGCCCCCCGGCTGATCGTTCCCGACGATCATCGTGAACCCTTTCGAACTCACGGGCGAGGCGCCCGGGGCGTACTTGCATTCGAAATGGTAGTTCACGGCGGCGTTGTACAGGCCATCCCGCGGAAACTCGCCGCGCCCTTCCACCTCGATCGGCCCGGTGTACTCGGTGCCCATGCCCCAATTGGCGATGTCGCCGTGATGGGCGCACCAATCCGTCAACTGCCCGCCCGAATAGTCGAGGATCCACCGGAATTCGTAGAAACACCGGTTCTTGGTGTAGGGCGCGTCCGGCGCCGGCCCGAGCCAGAACTCGTAGTCGAATCCGTCGGGCACGGGCATGACGGGCTGCGGCTCGCACGTCGGCCCGGTGGGCAACCCGACGCGAACCGTGTGCACCTCGCCGATCCGTCCATTACGCACCAACTCGCAGGCGAAGTGGAAGTTCTGTTGGGAGCGCTGCCAGCTCCCCGTCTGCCACACGCGCCGGTAGCGGTGCACCGCATCGCACATGGCGCGCCCCTGCTCGATGGTGAGCGCGAGCGGTTTCTCGGCGTAGATATCGAGCCCGGCCTTCGCAGCCGTGATCGCCGGGATAGCGTGCCAGTGATCGGGCGTCGCGATCGACACGGCCTCCAGATCGCCCCGGCCGATCAACTCCCGGAAATCGTTGTAGGCGGTGCACCCCTTGGACTGATAGTGATCGTCGACACGGTTGCGCGCGGCCTCGCGGCGGCCCCGATCCACGTCGCATACGGCGACGATCTGGACTTCGTCGAACCCGAGGAACGATCCCATGTTGCCGTTCCCCATGCCCCCCATGCCGATGCAGCCCATCACGAGCCGGTTGCTCGGGGCAACGTGGCCGTCCGCACCGAGGGCCGATGCTGGCACGATGTACGGGAAACCGACGGCCCCCGCGGCCATCGCGGCCGTCCGCTTCAGGAACCCCCGCCGCGTGCTGTGTGAGGCGCGCGTGCGCGCCGGCTCATGCGTTCCGCCCATGGTGTGCTCTCCTCCTCCCACCGCCGCAGGACTCTTGAGTTCAGGCTGGAATCCCCACCCCGGTATGATGGCAGTCCGCAACCGCCGGATCAACCGTCAACGCGTTCCCACAGGCCGAACCGCTTCAGGGCGGCCCCCTCCTCGGGCAGCACCATGCCCGCATGGCCGGGATGCGCCGTGCAGTACTGCTCGACCTCCGCCGCGCTCATCACCATGAACGCGGTGGACAGGGCATCCGCCACTGCCGCACTCGGACACCGGGCCCACGCCGCCAGGTTACCGGCAGCCGGCCGGCCCGTCCGCGGATCGAACACGTGACGCCCCTTCTTCTCGATGCCGGAGCCGCTCACGGCCCCGTCGCGCAGGTTCAGGGCGAAGCCCGCCTCGGAGCGATACACGCTGCCGCCCACGCCCACGCGCCATCCAGCGCCGCCGGGTGGCCTGCCGATGGCGAGCGCGGTGCTCTCGCCGCCGTGGAGGAGCGCGCCTTCGATGCCCCACTCGTCGAGGATCTCAGCGGCCCGATCCAGCGCATAGCCCTTCCCGATCCCCCCCAAGTCGAGCTGGATGGGCGCCCCTTTCACGCCCACGCGAAACGTGTCCGGATCCAGTTCGATCAGGTGCATGCCGACATGCCGCCGCACCTCCGCGAGCCGGGCCGGATCGGGATCCGTCCCGTCCGCCGCACGCCAGCAATCCACCAGCGGCCCCACGGTGACATCAAACGCCCCGCCCGTCTCGCGGTGAATGCGCGCCGCCACGCGCAGGCACTCGAAGGCGGCCAAGCCGACGCGCGTCGACTCGCCGGACTGCAACCGGCTGATGCGGGACACGTCGCTCGACTCGATGTAGCGACTCAACTCCTGCTCAAGCCGATCCACCTCGGCAAACGCCGCCTGGCCGGCCTGGGCCGCATAGCGGGCGTCGTCATGGACGATGGCCACGCCGAACGCAGTCGCCATGGCCTCATGCGAGAAACGGTGAAAGGGCGCGTCCAATCGAGCCGATCTCCCCTCTCTGCGGGACGTTCAGGGCGGGCTACGGTAGTCTCACGCGAAAACGGGCCTGCCCGGCGACACCCGCCCGGACAGGCCCGATGCACGATGCAGGACGATGGAAAACCTATTCGGGCTTCTTGCCGTAGACTTCCACCTCGATGTAGTGGTTCATGTCGTCGGACGTGTTCCCATTGCTGTACAGACGAATAAACCGGGCCCTCGTCCCGCCGGCGTCGATGAGTTTGCCATCGTTCGTCTCGATGTACTCTTTCTCTTTCCCGACGCCGAGGCCGGACGAGTTGTCGTGATCGTTGTTGAAAAGCGTCTTCACGCCCGTGATGAAGTCCTTGTCCTCGGCGGTCCGGACCACCACGTCGTAATATACGCGCGCCTGGGAATGATAGTGCCAGATCAAGACGGCGTACAGTTCGTACGTTTCGCCCAGATCGATCTGGACGTACTGGAGTCCGGGCCCGTATTCGACGAAATAGCCGTCCGCGCCTTCCTTCTCGCCGTCCGTCACCTGCTCCATGTCGCCGATGATGGGCTCCATGTCGCTGCCCGTAACCGCCTTCTCGAAGGCGACGTTCGTGAGGCCCTCAGGAACGAGGAAGGGCTTGCGCTTCTTGCCGGTGATCGGCTCGAGGTTGGCGGACTTGATGTCCTTCGGCGTGCCGACGAACATGGGCTTGGGCAGTTCCAGCTTCAACGGCACCCAGCCCGGCTTGGCCGTGTCGGCATTGAGGAACTCAGGCTCGTCATCCTCGGCAGCGACGGCACAGGGGGCGACGAAGGCCGCACACAGCAGCATAAGTGCGCCCATTACTAAGGTTACGTGTACGTTCTCTCGCATCGTGTCCTCCTTCGTGGCACGCAACAACCGGCCTCCGGCCGTGGGTTCCCTCACGGCCCTACAGAGCAGACGAGACCGTGGATTGATGTATTCAACCTGGGCTTCTAAGTATCTCCTGAATGGCCCCCGGAAGTCAAACCGGCGCCCGCCCAAAGCCGGCCACCGCTTGAAATCGGCCCGGTGTCGCCGGGATACTTGGACGCCCACGTCGGGCCACGCCGCGGCGTGGCCAAACCGGCAGGAGTAGCGCGACATGGAATCCCAGTTCGAGAAGGCATCGATCTCCTTCCGCATCGGCACGCCCATCTGGCTTTCCGGCGAGCGGTTCGCCGAACTCATGGGCCTCTTCGAGAAGTACAAGGGCGTCACGGACGAGATCACCTTCTTCACGTCCGAGTCGCACCCGCCGCTCCCCTTGTCCGTCATCGAGGAGCGCATGCCCAT
>JAFGTL010000487.1 GCA_016934125.1 Candidatus Hydrogenedentota bacterium | reverse complement strand
TCGCCAGTAAGGCGGCCGCGAAGGGGAGGGGATTCGGCATGAAGGCATGCGTACTCCACGGCGTGGGCGATCTGCGCTACGAAGACGTGCCGCCCCCCGAGCCGGGCCCGGGCGAGATCCTGCTTGCGGTGGGCGCGTGCGGCGTGTGCGGTTCCGACCTCCCCCGGGTGTTCGTCAAGGGAACCTATCGCTTTCCCACAATCCCCGGCCACGAGTTCGCGGGGCGGGTGGCGGACGTGGGCAAGGGCGTCGATCCCGCTCTCATCGGCCGCGCCTTCGCCGTGTTCCCCCTCATCCCCTGCGGGCGCTGCCCGATGTGCCGCGTGGGCGAGTACGCCCAATGCGCCGACTACGACTACCTCGGCTCGCGCAGCAACGGCGCCTTCGCCGAATACGTCTGCGCCCCGGCCTGGAATCTCGTCGCCGTGCCCGACGGCCTCTCCCTCGAAGAGGCCGCCATGGCCGAGCCCGCCGCCGTCGCCGTTCACGCGCTTAGCCGCGGCGGCGCGGATGCGGGCGACGCCGTGCTCATCTTCGGCGCCGGCCCCATCGGCCTCATGATCGCCATGTGGGCCCGCATCCGCGGCGCCGGCAAGGTGCTCCTGGTGGACATCGATCCACGCAAACTCGACTTCGCCGGCACGCTCGGTTTCGCGCACCGCTTCAACTCGAAGGAAGGCGGCCTCGACGCGTGGATCCGCACCGAAACCGGCCGCGGCGCCGACCTTGTCGTCGAGGCGTCGGGCAGCAGCGCGGCCTTCGCCCAATGCATGCCGGCCGCCCGGACATTCGGCCGCGTCGTGCTCATGGGCAACCCGGCCGGCGAGATGCGCCTGCCCCAGGACGCCTACTGGGCCATCCTCCGCAAGCAACTCACCGTAACCGGCACGTGGAATTCGCGCTTCAGCGATCTTCCCAGGAACGAATGGGCGCTCGCCCTCGACACCATGGCCTCGGGCGCGCTGAACGTCAAGCCCCTCATCACCCACCGCGTCACCCTCGAACAACTCCCCGGCACGCTCGCCGGGATCCGCGATCAGTCCGAGTTCTCAAACAAGGTCATGTGCGTCAATGCGCCGCTCACCGGCGGCGCGGCAGAAGCATAAGGAGAAAGGCACCGCATGAAGGCAGCCGTGCTCGAAGGGCTCGAGAAGCTCGTCGTTCAGGAGACGCCCACCCCCGAGGTCGACGACGACAGTGTGCTCGTCAAGGTCGCCGCCTGCGCCGTGTGCGGCTCGGATATCCGGATGTTCCACCACGGCAATCCGCGGCTCAAGCCGCCGGCCATCATGGGCCACGAATCGGCCGGCCAAGTGGCCGCCGTGGGCGCGAACGTCACCCGGTTCGCCGTGGGCGATCGCGTCGCCATCGGCGCCGATGTGCCCTGCGGCGAATGCGCCTTCTGCGAGGCGGGCATCGGCAACAACTGCCAGATCAACTACGCCATGGGCTACCAGTTCCCGGGCAGTTTCGCCCAATACGTGCTCCTCAACCGGATCGTCGTCAACTACGGCCCCGTCCACGCCATCCCCGACCACGTCTCCTACGATCAGGCTGCGCTGGCCGAGCCCCTCGGCTGCGTGCTCAACGCCCTCGAACTATCGCCCGTCCGCTTCGGCGACACCGTCGTCATCATCGGCGCCGGGCCCATCGGCTGCATGATCATCGAGGTGGCGCGCAAGATGGGCGCCGGCAAGGTGATCGTCGTACAGCGCTCACGCCCACGCCTCGAAAACGCAAAGCGGTTCGGCGCGGACGTGTATATCTGCTCCTCGGAAGAAGACGCCGTTGCCCGCGTGAAGGCCGAAACGCAAGGCCTGGGCGCCGACGTGATCGTGACGGCCTGCCCCTCGCCTGAAGCCCAGGTGGACGCCATCGCCATGGCCAAAAACCGGGCCTGGGTGAACTTCTTCGGCGGCCTCCCGAAGGACAAGTCCAACGTCACCCTCGACACGAACATCATCCACTACAAGGAGCTGTTCGTGTGCGGCGCCCACGGCTGCATGCCGCGCCATCACCACAAGGCCATCGACCTCATCGCATTCGGCGTCATCGATGCCGAGCAGTACATCTCGCATCGGTTCCCGCTCGATCGGGCCGCCGAGGCCTTCGCCACGGCCGAGTCCCATGCCGGCATGCGCGTCGTCGTGCAGCCCTGATACCCCGACGCCTAGAAGCGAAGCGCCCCGCCGACGCGGACGAACCAGCCGGCCTCGATATCGAGGGCCGTGTCGTTGCGCTCGTGATCGTCGTCGCCCTCGGATACCGATCGATCGAAGGCGTAGCCCCCGCCGAGATCAAGCGCCCAGTTCTCCGTCACGGCCCACTCGACGCCCGCGTAGGCCCGTTTCTCCTCGAATTCCAGCCGATCGCCCGAGTCGTCCCGCCCGGCCAGCAGAAAACGCTTCCTGTCCCAGTCGAATCCCGCATAGGCCTTCACGGATTCAATGGGTGCGTAGGAGACCTCGGCATGTCCGCCCTGCGTGATTGCGTAAACGGCGTTGAACCCTACCTTCTCCCCGATCTTGCCACCGGCCGCGAGAATGGGCACGCCGACCACGGCCCACGCATGTTTGCTGATGGGGAACTGGTAGCCGAACCCCGGCACGATGGGCAAGTCGCGGCCCGTGTCCGCATCGAGGAACAGCAACCAGGCCGTGTACTCGAGGTGTGGAATCCGGACGAACCCCGTGCCGCCGAGTCGCGTCTCGTCGAAGCTGGTGAAGGGCTCATCGCTGGCCGAGCCGAGCCGCAGGTTGCCGCCCACCAGCCAGCCATTGTCGAGAAACCGGCGGTACGTGGCGCCTGCGTCGAGATCATAGAGCTCGCCCGGCAACCGCGTCCGCGACCGCTGGAGCTTCGGGGCCCCCTCGAGATCCCACACGCCCACATCGAGCGATCCGATCCATTCGCTCGACTCCGTCCGCGCGAAGGGATACCGCAGCCGCAGCGTATACTTTGTCATCGCCAGGCTCGAAGGCCGCCGATCCACGTCCGCCGAGGCGTAGTGCGCGGCGTCCGCCTCGCCGATGAAGGCGAAGTCGTTCACCTTCGGATTCAGCCAAAGGAAATAGTCGCTCTGCGCCCATGCCGCCTGCACGGCCAGCACCGTCACCGCCGCCATCGCGACAAACCGCATCTTGCGCCACACCATGATCTGCATCGTCCACTCCTCCTCACGGGCCTGGACGCCCGGAATGCTCTACCGCCGAAATCGCCATACGGTACCACAATCGCGAACCCGGTGTTAACTGTCCCGCGCAATGGCCGCCATCGCGGCTGCCCCGCCCGACAACCGGCCCCAATCCACCGTGAACGGCCGTCCGGTTGACTTCCCCTGCGCGCTCCTGTCATCCTGCCCCATCGACTGCGAATCACACCATTCGGGCCCGGCTTCAGGCCGTGCCACGTTCAGGAGGAGAGCCGTTCCATGACTCAGCACACGCTGCCTATCGTATTGTCGCTGCTCACCGCCGGCGCGGGGGCTCCGTCGGCCGATCTGCAGCCCTTCCGGCCCCCGGCGGTTCCGCTCGTCACGCTCGATCCCTATACCAGCGTGTGGTCGCCGGCCGATGCCCTCTACGACGCCTGGCCCGCCCACTGGACAGGCGCGGTGAAGGCCATGACGGGCATCCTGCGCGTAGACGGCGTGGCCTACCGGTTCATGGGGGCCACGAACGAATGTTCCGCGACCGCCACGCAGTCCGGCGTGTCGGTGCGGCCTACGCAGACCGAGTACGCGTTCCAGGCCGGCGGCGTCGAACTCCGCGTCACCTTCACCACGCCCATGCTGCCCGACGACCTTGCGCTGCTCTCGTCCCCGGTGACGTTTCTCGACTTCGAAGCCCGCGCCGCTGACGGCGGCTCCCATGAAGTTCAGCTCTACTTCGACGCGACGGCTGAATGGGTTGTCAACAAGGCCGAGCAGGAGGTGGCCTGGGAGCGCGCCGCCGGCCCGCAGGGCGTCGCCCTGTTCCGGTTCGGCTCGAAGGATCAGCCCATACTCGAGAAAGACGGCGATCGCATCTGCATCGATTGGGGCTACTTCTACGTGGCGCTGCCCGAAGCCGGCGGCGCAGCCGGCGTAGTGGCCGGTGCCGATGACGCCCGGAAGACGTTCTGCGCCGGCGGCGCGATCCCAGCCAAAGACGACACGCGCCAGCCCCGCCCCGCCAAGGACGACTGGCCCGTCATCGCATGCGCGTTTCCCCTGGGCTCGGTTGGCGCCACGCCGGTGCAGCGCCAACTCACCCTCGCCTACGATGACGTCTACTCCATCGAATACATGCACCAGCGGCTCCGGCCCTGGTGGTTCGCCCATTACGGCAGGTTCAACGCCATGCTCGACGCCTGCCTCGGCGCCCGCGCCGACATCGCCGCCCGCTGCCGCGCCCTCGATGACGAACTCACCGCCGATGCCCGGCGCGCCGGTGGCGAGCAGTACGCCCGACTGGCCGCCCTCGGCTACCGCCACACCTTCGCGAGCGGCAAAATCGTCCAGGGGCCCGACGGCACCCCGTGGTTCTTTCACAAGGAATGCGCTTCCAACGGCTGCACCGGCACCGTGGACGTCTCCTATCCCGCCTCGCCCTTCTTCGCGCTGCTCTGCCCCGCCCTGCTCAAGGGCATGATGGAACCCGTGTTCGACTTCGCCGCGTCGGGCGACTGGAAATGGGACTTCGCCCCCCACGATGTCGGCCGGTATCCCAAAGCCAACGGCCAGGTATACCGCACCGAGTCCATCGAGGGGCAAATGCCCGTCGAGGAATGCGGAAACATGATCCTCATGGCCGCGGCCGCGGCCCGGGCCGAAGGCTCGGCTGCCTTCGCCGCCAAGCACTGGGAACTCCTCACCCAATGGGCGGATTACCTTAAGGAGAAGGGCCTCGATCCCGAGAACCAGCTCTGTACGGACGATTTCGCCGGGCATCTGGCCCACAACGCCAATCTATCACTCAAAGCCATCAATGCCCTGGGGGCATACGCCATGCTCTGCGATATGCTCGATAAGAAGGACGACGCGACCGCCTACGCCGCGGCCGCCCGTGAGATGGCACAGCAATGGCAGGCCATGGCCGCCGCAGGCGATCATTACCGCCTCACCTTCGACCGCCCCGACACCTGGAGCATGAAGTACAACCTGGTATGGGACAAGATTCTCGGCCTCGGCCTGTTCCCCGACACGGTGGCCGACACGGAGGTCGCCTATTACCTCACCATCCAGAACCGCTTCGGCCTGCCCCTCGATTGCCGCAAAGACTACACGAAGAGCGACTGGCTCGTGTGGTCGGCCACGCTGGCCTCGTCCCAGTCCGACTTCGAAGCATTGATCGCCCCGCTGTATCGATTCTGCAACGAAACCCCCGATCGCGTGCCGTTCACCGACTGGTATGACACGAAGACGGCCGAGCATATCCACTTCCGCGCCCGGCCTGTCATCGGCGGCATCTACATCAAGCTGTTAGAGGACGGCGCCACGTGGCGCAAGTGGGCGGAGCGCGGGGCCCGCTAGGCGCGCCGCCAGGAGACAAGGAATGGCTCGTTTCAGGCATGGCATAGCGGGGTTCTGGCTGACGGCCGCCTTGGCGGCGTTTGCTGCGGCCGCCGAACCGGGCATTCTCATTGCCCCCGACGAAGACACCCCCGACTCGTTCTCGTTCACCGATGACTTCGACACCCCCCGCTTCCTGCGCGAAGCGGCCCTCGATAACGTCGACATCGACTGCTGGAGTGACGGCGCCGTCACGACGTCCGGCCCGAACCGGAACCGCACCCTCACCTACCGCTTCTACGGCGAACGCGTGATCCAGACGGTCGAGATTACCGTCGAGCAACGCGCTAACGGGCCCAACTGGGGCGGCCGGAACACGCTGTACGTCTCCAGGAACGGGCTCGACTGGGAACTCGCCGCCAACAGTTCCGATCAGGAAGGCGACGCGGCGGGATGGCAATCCGCGCCGCTCACCGTGCCCGATTCCCTCGCCCAGGCCGTTACCGGCGGCACCGAACTCTGGGTGCGCCTTGTCCTCGACAACTACAGCGGCCTCAAGACGATCGTGTCCAACTCCATCGACAACCTGTCCGTGAAGCTCGACCTCGGCCCGGCCGGCGCCGCCGGCCCGGGCGCCCAAGCCCAGATGCGCGCGGCCTGGGCACGCGCACGCCAAGCGACGGCGTGGCATGCACTCACCCTGGACTGGGCGGATCCGCCGGATATGCGCCCGCCCTACTACATCGAGGGCGCCGACGGCTGGCTGTACGCCCCCGGCCAGGGGCCGATGCCGGCGCAGGATGACGGCGGATTCCCTATCGCCCGGCGCTACGCGAATGAGACGCGATACGCCTTCGCCCTGGCCGCCTTCGTTGCAACGCACGAGTCGGCCGAGCCGGCCATGGCCAAGATCACCATCCGCAGCACCCGCGATTCCCATCGCGTCCTGCGTGTCCTCTGGGACGGCGCCCCCATTGGCGAATTCGACGCGGCCCGATTCTACGAGCGCGATCAAGACTTCTACGTGGCCATCCCCGGGCCGCATACGGCCGGCGTGCACGAGCTTCGCATCGCCGGAATGGATGCGGATCGGGACGCGCTCATCCGGCGGATCGAACTGGCCGGGCCTGCCGTATCGGCCTGGGCCGGGAAGCCGCCCATGCCTGCCGGCGGCCCGCTCCGCCTGCTCGCGGCCTACTACATGCCCGACCCCGCGCCGCCCGCCGCATCGCAGGCTGTCGAAGGCCGCCAGCCCACCGCCGGGCTGAATCTGACCGCCCTCCAGCGCCTCTACGACGAGCATGCCGAGTTCGGCGCCCTCCGCGTAGCGTATAGGAACGACGGGCCCGTGCCGCTGCGGTTGGCCGACACCGTCGAACTCAACGGGCGGCCCGTCGAAGACAGCTACGTCGATTTCGTCGCAAGCGAATGGGATGCGCCCGGCGTCGTGTGGTATCGGGCGGCGCCGCGAACGCTCGAACCGGCGCAATGCGGAGAGGTGTACATCCGGTTCCGCCGCCGGCCCGCAGGCGACGCCGCGGACGTGACGCTCCGCGTCGTCAACGGCGACGACGTGTCCGTCGCGATTCCCTACACCGATCCGGGCGTGACACTCGATTACGTGACCGCCGCGCCCGGCGCAAGCGGCCAACTGGACAGGTTGTACGTGTACGCACGCCGCAGCGCCGGCGACGCCGGCGAGTTGGCCGGCATCGCCCTCGATGGCAAGGCGCTTGCCGGCGCGCGCATCTGCGGCGCCGGATTCCCGGGGAATGTCGCCCTCGGCGTGGCCACGCTGCCCGAGCCATTGCGCCCCGGCGACTACCACGTCGCCGGCATCGTCCTGTCGGACGGCCGCCACGTGGCCGCCCGGTTCCGCGTGGTGCCCTTCCTCTTCCCGCGGAGTTCGATCCACGTCCCGCCCGACATGGCCCAATCGATGCACATGAACCTGCTCACCTGGGTGATGCGCAGCCCGGATATCTGCGAGCAGGTTGGCCTGCCCACCTCCTGCATGCACAGCGACGTGCTCCGCATGCACGAGCGCGTCGCCTTCATCTTCGCCCCCGATGAGCCCGACGCGAAGGACAACCGGGGTGGGGGATACGCCAACGGCCTCGGCTGGCACGCGCGCGCCCTCGAAACCTCCGGGTGGGCGGAACTCGTCGCGCGGCATCCCGCACGCGCGCCCAGTTGGATGAACATGGACGGCACGACGCGCCCGTTGAACTGGGCCGTCTACGGCCAGTTCGGC
>JAFGTL010000486.1 GCA_016934125.1 Candidatus Hydrogenedentota bacterium | reverse complement strand
GCTGGCCCGTGTGTTGGAGAAGATGGGGCGCCCACTCCTCCTCATCCATCGCGACAACGGCGGCCATTCAACGGACTACGACGACGGAACGGCGATTCTCGAATTCGTCATCGGGAAAGTACTGGACGAGCCGGCCGCCGAATGATCTCGGCCGCGCCGAACGGCCGCCGCGCCGCCCGTCCGTCACACGCCGTGCTCGGATCGCTCGAGGATTGTCTGCTTCAACTCGGCGGAAAGCGGGTTGAAGTACGCGCTGAATCCGCCGATTCGAACGATAAGATTCTCGTGCCGCTCCGGATGGGCGATGGCATCGCGCAATACCTCTTGATCGACCACGGACACCTGGATCTGCATGCCCCCCATGCGGAAATACGTCTGAAGCAGATCGCGGAGCCGACGGCGGCGCTCGCCCGTCGTGAAAAAGTCGCGGGTCAGCCGGATATTGACCACCGGCGTGCCCGCGGCGAGGTGGAGCGGCAGTCTGGTGACGCTGCGCAGCATGGCCGTCGGCCCGTGCACGTCGCGGCCCTGGTGCGGCCCGATGGAATCGGCCACGGGCTCGCCCGCCCGCCGGCCGTCCGGGCTCGCGCCGATGGATGCGCCCACGCCCGAGTACGTCGTGAACATGATGCAGGACGGCAGGAACCGCCCGCCCCGCCACGGCGTATAGCGAAGGAACTCGCGGAACGTAAAGTCCGCAAGATCCGCGGCGAGTGAGTCGGCCCGCGAATCGTCGTTCCCGAAGCGCGGGCACGCGGCCAGCCGCGCACGCAGCGACTCCTCGCCTGCGAAGTTGCGCCGGAGGATCTCAAGCAGTTCCGGGCCGGATTTCTCCTGGCTCTCGAACACGATCTCACGCACCGCGGCGAGCGAGTCGACCACGTCGGCAAGGCCAGCCACGTTGATCACGCTCCAGTTGTAGCGCGCGCCGCCGGCGTTGTACTCGACGCCCCGCTCGATACAGTCGTCGATGAGGAGGCTGCGTAGGGGTTGCGGGCGGTAGCACGCCTTGGCCTCCTGATCGCGGCTCACGTTGTCCACGATCTCGCGCACGACATCCGCCACACCGTGCTTGAACGCCTGCAAAACCGCGTCGAACGTGCCGGCGCCCGGAAGCGCCGTTTCGAGCGTGCCTTCGAGGATGAGGGGCAGGCTGATGCCCGCGTCGAGGGAGCCGACGTTCGAGCGACCGTGGATCATCGTCTCCGTGCAGCCGCCGCCGTTCCACCAGGCCGCGTCGGCGGGCGTCAGGCCCAAGTCGAGGCCGAGCAGGCTCGCGAGATAGCGCTCCTCATTGTACAGCGCCGGCTGGCCGCATCCGGTGGCCAGGGCGTCCAGGGCGGCGTCCCACACCGCGTCGGGCATGTCATCGCGCACGCGCAACTCGTAGTTCGGGCGGTGGTGCCCGTGGACGGCCTCCAGGCACAGAACGGTGAGCTCGTTGTATCCCGGCCCGCCGTCTTCCGTCGTGCCGCCGATAGCCGCGCTCCACCCGTGGTTCGCCGAGACGTTGGCCGTGAACTCACGGAACAAGGCCAGCGCCTCCTCGCGCGTGACGAGCCCCCGTTCGACGTCCCGTTCGTAGAAGCGGGCCAGTTCCTGATCGATCCGGCCCGGATTGTCGCACCCATCGAGATACCACACGAGATTGTACGCGACGAAGGCTTCGTAGAACGTGCGGGCCGGCTCGAACGGGACGCGGGCGAGCGCGTCGAGAAGCCGATCCCGCGCTGTGCCACGCTCCGGAGCCTCCGCGGCCCATGCGGCGAGCGCCCCGCACAGGCCGCGGTGCCAGGAACGAATCCCGGCGATCACGTCCTGCAAACCCAAGTAGAAATCGGCCTTGTCGTCGCCCGGCCGGGCGGCCGCCAAGCCGGCCTCGACGCGCCGGCCATACTCATTCAGCCCTTCCCGGATCACGCGGCCGTAGTTGACGATACTGTGCGTGAAGCCGCGCCCGCCTACCGTGTGCACGGTGTCCCACCCGTCGACGCGCCGCGCCTCGTCCCGCATGCATTCGGCCAGGGCCTGCAGGGCCTCGCGCTCCGGCTCGGAGGCCCCGTCGAGGCGTTCCTGAACCGCGGCGGCCGAGAACCCCCACGTGAAGCTGTAGCAGGGCCAGACGACTCGGTTCTCGTCGCCCGTAGCGGCCGGCCCGCATGGATACAGCAGGCCGCCGTGGTAGGTTGGGGGCGTCCGGTGCTCGAGGCCGCGGCGGACGGCGCGCGCCCAGCGGCGCATCGGCGACGCGTCCGGTTCCTCGAAGAATCCAGCGGCGAAGAACTCCCGCATCCCGGCGAGCACGTCCGGGGCGGGCGTGGCGGATTCTGTCTTCAGCACGTTCGCTCTCCCTCTCTATCATTCACAAAGCCGCGCGCCCCTTCAGCAGACTCCAGCCCCGGTTCTTGAGCACGTCGAGCAGTACGGCGCCCAGAATGACGAGGCCGAGGACAATCCGTTGGGTGTAGCTCTCGACCCCGGTGAGGTTCATGCCGTTCTGAATGACGGCGATGATGAACGCGCCGATGAGCGTGCCGAATATCCGGCCTTCACCGCCGCGCAGGCTCGTGCCGCCCACGACCACGGCGGCGATCACGTACAACTCGTACATCAGCCCGTAGGTGGGCGCGGCGCTCTTGAGCTGCGAGGCGCACACGATGCCGCCGAGCCCGGCCATCACGCCGGAAACCCCGTATACGGCCACGAGCACCACGCCGATAGGCACGCCGGAAAGACGGGCGCCCTCCGAATTGCCCCCGACGGCATAGACGTGGCGGCCAAATGCCGTATGCGTCATCACGGTGTGCGCCAGGATGTAGAGCAGCGCCATCAGCAGGACGGCATTGGGGACGCCAAACGCGATGGAGCCGCGCCCCAGCCACAGGTAGGAGGCCGGAATCTCATAGATGGACTGGCCCTCCGCCAGGATGAACGCCGCCCCGCTCGCGACCAGCATCATGCCGAGCGTCACAATGAACGGCGGGATCGCGAAGAGATACACCATCAGCCCCGAGAACAGTCCCATGGCGCCGCACAGCCCGATGCCTGCCAGCGAGCAGAGCACCATGGCGAGCGCCGTGGCATCCTCTGCGCCCGCCGCATCGCGGATCAGCCGCGCCGCAAACACCGCCGAAAGGGCCACCAGGCTGCCCACCGACAGATCGATGCCGCCCGTGATGATCACCATCGTCATGCCGATGGCGAGAATCGCGATGACCACGATCTGGTTTGCCACGTTGAGCAGATTGTCCCCCTTGAGGAAGTTGGGCCAGTAGTAACTCCGGGGACACACCACCGCCGTGTCCGCAAACGCCGGGAACTTCTCGCCAAGCCCATCGAAAAGGCGCCATGAGGCCGTCGCATGGTTGCAGGCGATCACATCGATCCCCTGCCCGGCCGCAGCGGCCTCTTCGAGGACGCGCCGGGCGTCGGTGGCCTCCCCATTCACCGTGCCGACGACGCGCACCCCGAACGCCTCGAGCCGCGCCCCGAGGGCCTCGGCGAACGCCACGTCCTCTTCGCTGTCGCGCGCGACAATGAGCACGCGGATCGCGGTGCCGCGCCGCTCGGCCAGTTCGCTGCCGAGTGCGCGCCCCGCCTTGGGGCCGTTCGGATGCTGTTCCGTCCAGGTGGCGTAGCTGAAGAACGCGCACAAGGCCAACAGGGCGAATAACATGCCGTATTCGGACAGGAACCGGAACTGGATTCGCGGACGCTTCATCGGGTGACTCCGCCCATGGCCGGCGCCGGCTCCCTACGGCCCGGCTACCGCTGGATCCTGTTGGGCGTCGGCCTGGCGGTAAAGACTCGTGGGAATGAGGATCTCCGCAGGCACTTCCTCGCCCTCGAGGTAGTTCATGATGGCTTCGACGGTTTTCCGGCCGATCTGATCGGGAAACTGGACGGGATCCGCATAGATCGAGCCGGCCTTGATGGCCGCCTTGCCTTCGGGCTGGCCATCGAACCCGATCACCTTCACGCGATCCAGCTTGCCGGCCTCTTCGAGGGCAGCCACCGCACCCAGAGCCGAGGGATCGTTGATGGCGAAGATGGCATCGAGTTCAGGATGGGCCTGGAGCAGATCCTGGGCGGCCTTGAAACTGACATCCTTGGCGCCACCACCCGGCAGCGTGGCCACGACTTCGATGTCGACGTCGGGCCGGCTCGCGGCCTCGGCCAGTTCATCGTGGAAGCCCTTGGTGCGGAGCATGACGGATTCGACCATGGGGTGGTCGAGTATGGCGACTTTGCCCTTGCCGCCGATGGCCTCGAGCAGGGCCTTGGCGGCCAACCGGCCGCCCTGGTAGTTGTCAGTGGCGATGTGCGACACCACCTTCGCGCCCGGCGCAAGGCAGGCGATATCGGCGGTGAACACGGGGATGCCGGCCTGGTTGGCTTCCTGGATGGCCGGCCCGATGGCCTTCGAGTCGCAGGGCGTCAGCACGATCACACTCACCTTCTCGACGATGAAGTTCTTCACTTGGTGCTGCTGCTGGACCACGTCGAAGTCGCCGCTCTCGACGTGCACCGTGAAGCCATACTTCTCCGCCTCGGCCGTCACGGTGTCGGCGATCTCTTTGAAGAACGGATTCGTCAAGGTGAGCACCGAAAGGCCGATGGTGCCCTTTACCGGTGCCGCTTCCGGCTGGGCCGGAGTTGGCTGCCTGTCTACGGGCGCCCCGTCCCCTCCCCCGCTGCATCCCGCCACAGCCAGAACCCCGATGGCCACAGCCGCCACGATACTCGTGCGCCCCATGTCGATTCCTCCTCCACGGCAAACGCCCTGCCACACACCCGCCACGCATTCTGTTCCCGCTACGCCCCGATCATACGCGGCGGCGGATTTCTCGTCCATCGCGACCGATGTATCCCCGGGCCAGTCATGCCGGGCGTACGGCGTCCACCTCGATTTCGAACAGCAGATCGTCACGGCAGATGTCATCGTTCATCACCACCACCGGCAACCCCGTCAGCTTCTCCTGCGCGCAATACGCGTGGAACGCGCCGATGTCATCTCGATGCTTGACGTACGCCACCGCGCGGCACACGTCCTCCCACTCCATGCCGCGCGATTCCAGGATGGCCGCCACCACCCGCATCGTCTGCGCCACTTGCGCGGGCGTATCGCCGACATGCACGGTGTGGCCGTCCGGATCGATGCTGGCCGTGCCCGACACGAGAAGCCGGCGGAGATCCGCCGTGCACAACTCGACGGCCCGGCTGAAGGCGCTTCCGTATTCGAGCGCCGGACACTGAAGCGGCGAGGGCACGGCCTCGGCGCAAACGGCGCTCGACTTGGGATCCGCCGCGAGCAGGCCGCTCACAAGGGCGCGCCCGGCGGCGTTGCACCCCCCCATACCCGTGCTGGCGGGCACGAGCCCGTCAAACACACGGTGCTTGGTGAAAAAGGCGTCGCGCACCTTGTTGAAGTCGCCATACCACGCCAGAATGTCGTTGTTGTAGAACCAGGTTCGCAGCACGTGGCGAAAGGCCATGCCCACGGAATCGAGGGCCGACGCCATGCGCTCGAACACGGCGGCCGCCTGTTCGGGCCGGGACGCGCCGCCCTCCGGCGGGAGCAGCCCGCCGAGCCGGCAGTAGCGCGCGAACTCGTCCTCAAACGCCGTGCCCACGATCTCCCCTTCGAGGCGAACCGGTTCGACAGGAATGCCCGAGACGGCCCAGAGCTGCGTGCCACCGAAGGGCACCTCGCGCCCAACAGCGCCGCCGAGCCACGTCACCGGCCAGGTGCGTTCACCCACCGCCGACGCCAGCGCCCGTTCCGGGTAGTCGCCCTCACCACAGCCAAACACCTCCTGGCTCACCACCGATGCCCCGCGCTCGCGGAGGATGGCGGCAACCGCGTCAAACACCGCCTCGGCGCTCGCCCCCGCGGCAGGGACGGCCGTGATTTGGAGTTCGGTGTGGGATGCTCGCGAAATCGGGATGATGCGCATTCGCGCCACGGCGTCCGTGTCGCTTGCCTGTTCGATTGTGTCCGGCGGGTTCTGTGCAGTCATTCGTCGTCCTTCTGTTCGTTGTTCCACCTTCACGCTGCACACGAATCCGCTCCGTGAACCAAGACTCCGCCGCACAGTGTGGGGCGGCAGCCGGGGCCGTTGGAGGCCGAAACGCCTACAGGGAGAGCACGAACGCAGCCAAGTCGCTGATTTCCTGCTCGGTGAGGCGGGAAGTCACTCCATGTCGATCATCGACGTTGTGAATCGTCAGCACTTCCTTCAACGTGGCCGAGCGCCCGTCATACAGGAACGGGGCCGTCCGCCACACTTCGGCGAGTGTGGGCGTGTCGAACGCGCGCCCTTCCTCACGGCCCACCCCGGTGCCCACGTCGTGCATCTCCATGTCGGTGGACAGCGCGCCGGGATGGCAGGCGTCGCATCGGGCCTTCTGGAACGCATCGCGTCCACGTCTGGCGGCCTCGCTGAGTTGGCCGTTCTCCAGATAGGGGCTCGGCTCGGGATTGACCGACTTGAGGAATTCGTCAATGGCGACGGCGTCTTCCTCGGGGCGGACGGCGAACTGGATGTACTTGATCCCGGCACGAACCGCGATTTCCGCCCTGTCCCGAACGCCGGTGATCATGACGGGCGGCGTCCGATGCGAGAGCACCAGGCTCTTCGTGTTCTTCGGATTCCCCATGCCGTCGTTGAGCAGATCCCAGTTCAGCCCGTCGGCACGCACGTCCGGATGGCAACTGGCGCAGCTCTGCCAGTTCTGGAAGCAGAACGCCGCATCGTTGAAATACCGCTCGCCCAGCCGGGCCGGCGTGATCGGCGGCTCCTCGCCCAACGGCATCGACTGCGCCTTCCCCCGGCCGTCCGGGCTGATATCGAGGACGCCCAGGCTGCCCGTGAAGTACTCGGCCGCGTAGGCCGTCGTGCCGAGCACGGCCAGCCCACGGGGACCGTTGCCGGCGAGCTTGAGCCGGCGCCGCATCCCAACGAGAAAGGCGAGATCGTTGGGCACGTCCTCGGGCGTCTTCGACACCTCCGACACGTCCTCGCCGGCGGCCACCTTATCGAGTTTCTCGTGAAGCGCCGCCCGATCGATCACACTGATCTCGTGGGTGCCGGCGTGAGCGACGCAGATGAATGCGCCGTCCGCCGTGCAGGCCACGCCCCACGGATTGGCCGCGCCCGCGTCGACATCGTCCAGAAGCACGGTGTTGATCAGCCCCGGGCCCGCGACATCGATGATGCTGAGGGCGTTGGTGTTCATCCACCCGCGTTCGAGCTGGGTGGTGGGCAGTTGGTAACGGGCGAGAACGTGCGTCACGTAGGCGTGTTGGCCGTCGGGCGATATGCAGATGCCACGGAGCCCCGTGCTGCCGTTGGGCAATTGGATGGCCGCCACCGCCTGCCGCGATGCGGTGTCGATGACGGAAACGACGGCACTGACGTAGTCCCCGTCGGACGGCCCGGCCGGCAGGTGGTTCACGACGAACAACATGCCGCCGTCGGGCGTCAACGCGGCGGCAAAGGGCTCACGCAGAACCGGGATACTCGCCACGCACTGGTTGGTGCCGAGATCGATGACGTCAACCCGGTTGCCAAACCGAGTGCAGACATAGAGCGTCTTCCCGTCAGGACTCACGACGGGCGACACGGGCGTGTGACCGACGGGCACGGACGCTACGACAGCCCCGTCCGCCGGATTCAGCACAATCACCTGGCCCCCGGATCCGCCCACGGCGGCGTACAGCCGGGCGCCGTCAGGCGCAACTGCGAGGCCAGCGGGCGACGCCGGCAGCGGGATGCTCCGGGCGACATTGCCGGCCCCCATGTCGACCACGTCGATGCGGCTGGCGCCCGCCTCCGCGACGTAGAGGGCCGCGCCCGAAGGATCTGCCACAACGGCAAGGGGCGAGAGATAGCCTTGCTCAGCCCACGCCGCAGACAGCGCGCCGACACAGAACACGGCCGCAATCGCCGCGGCGCGCCACAATGGCCTGTGAACGGATTCAATCATCGTGAGTCCTTCCTGTTTCCGATGCCTGCCGGGGCCGCTGTTGTCACGGCCGCTCGATCACCGGCGCGTTCTTGCACAGCGGCCGGATGGGCAGGGCCTCGATTCCAGCAAACTCCGGATCGGGAATCTGCCGGATCTCTTCCTCTCCCCGGTAGGGGCAGTTGGCGTCCACCCAGGCAATGAGCTGCCGCAATCCTACCGGATCCACCTTGACGCCATGATGGGTGCCGCTCAGGGCGATGTCAATCAACTTGCTCGTGTAAGACAGGTGCTTCAGCGGACGGAACGTAGTATAGCTGGCGGGGTCGCTCAATCCGAAATTCTCCGCCATCAGCGCCCCCGCGATGCCCGGGGGCCCTTCCGCCGCAGTCGTCGCCATGTACGCGGGGCCCACGAGCGTGGCATACGGCTCCTTGAAGAACCAGCGATCGCCCGGCCGCAACGTCAGATCGAGCTTCTCACGCCCGGCGCCCTCCCCCTGATGGCATCTCCCGCAGTGCTCATCGAGCACGGGCTGCACGAGCCGTTCGTATCCGATGCTCTGACTGCCCCACGGCGGGGGCGTGAGATCGGATGCGGCGCGCCGGGTGGCGAGGCCGGGCCGGTTGGGCGGGGCCGTGCTATGCAGTTCGTGGCAGCCCACGCACCCCCGCTGCTCGCCGGGCATCACGCCCGTAAACGAGCGCATCGTCTGGAGGGCGCGGTAGTTCTCGTCCAGCAACTGGAAGTGGAGCGCCTTGCCCGGCGGCACGGTGAAGTGAACCGAGCCGTCCGCCTCGAGGGGCACAGTGCCGAGGACGCGTTTCACGCCGTCATCCTGAAGGATGGACACGGCCGGGCCCGAGAACCGGGCGTCGCGCGTCCAAGTCGAGTAGGTGCGTGAGTCCATCTGGATGACGCGGAGGTGCTTCACGCTGCCGCGCGGCAGATCGGGCACGCCCTGATACACGTCGCCGCTGTACAGAGCGCCCGGCTTCGGGGCAGTGCGTTCCGCGCCCGTTCCGGGCCACGCCACGCGATCCGGGATGATCATCGGGCGCTCGCGCGGTTTCACGGGCAGGGCGTGCCAGATGTGGTGGGCGCCTTCGTAAATCAGTTCCTGATTGCCGGATACGTCGGCCAGATACAGCCGGAATTTGCCCCGGCTCCGCGCCGACACGAGAAAATCCCGTTCGCTGAGCGGATAGGGGGTTTTGTAAGCGTCATATGCGCCGGGCCGGCGGTACTCGGATGACTCGACGGGATCGCCCGGGGGCGCGCCGCACTCGGGCCACGCCACGTGGGCCGTCACCTTGGTGAGCCCCTGGGGAAAATTCCGCCCCGCGAGGGGATCGACGATGCCGATCGAGCCCTCGAACCAGTTGTGATGCGCGGCCCCGGTGAACATGACGCGGCCGGAGCCGGGAATGGGCCGGGGCTCGATGAGCATGTCGGGCCAGACGCTCTGGTTCCCCCAGTACACGGCGATGTTGGTGCCGTCCGGGTTGATCGTCCACAGGCTCTGGATCCGCCACAGGGCTTTGTCGGTGTATTCCCACCGGGTGTAGATCACCCGCCCGTCGGGCAGGAGGGTGGGCAGGTAATCCGTCTCGTTGCCGCGGCTGATGAGGTAGGTGTTGCCGCCATCGCGATCGCACCGGGCCAGCACGTAGGCGTAGGTGTACGGCATGCAGCGGATGAACGTGTTGCAGCGTGTCGTCGAGAACATGATATGGCCGTCGGGCAGATAGATGGGATCGAGATCGTCGTAGTCGCCGAACGTCAGTTGTGTCAGGTTCGAGCCGTCGACGCCGACTTCGTAAAGGTGGAACGACTTCTCGTCGTGGGGTTTGTAGCAGAAGAGCACCTTCGTGGCGTCGAACGAGAGATCGGGCCGCCAGAAACTGCCCGGCCGGGGCCCGGCCAGCTTGCGGATGGCCCCGCCCGGATGGAGCCCGTCCAGCACGAGCAGGCGCCCGCCCGGCACGGCCATCATCCCGTTCCGGTGGCGCGCTTCGTGGGGCCACTCCGCCCCCTGCGTGTACGGGTGATCGATGAAGAGTACCTGCGTGAAGTCGATGGCGGGATTCACGAAGGCGATCCGCCGCTTCACGCGGCGCACGTCCAGATAGAGCCGTGTCACGGCCTCCGCGTCCTGACTTCCGGCCGCCGCCAATGCCGCTTCGAGCGCGTCGAGGCGTTCGAGTTCCGCGGCCAGATCGGGCGCTTCCGGGCAGGCGGCCAACCGGGCAGCCAAGTCGCGGGCCCGGCCGATTTCCTCGAGTGCGCGGGCGGCGAGCGATTCGCCCTCCGCCTGGAACAGCCACTCGCGTTCGAGCAGGGCCTCCGCTTCGGCCGCCGGGAGCGTGCGCGTAACCGGTTCGTCCGGCTCGATATAGGGCGCCGGAGGATGCGGAATCGACGAGCGGAGCAGGCGCTCCGAGAACGCCGCTGGCAACCCTTCGAAGGGGCGCCAGTTGGCGAGGGGAACCCCCGCCGCCTCGCGGAGTTGAGCCTCCGAGGCCCAGACACCGGAGTAACCCGTGACGGGGGGGACGAGGCCCGTCATGACGACGTACAGCCCCGTGGCGGCGTCCACCACCAGCAAGCCGCCGAGCGCGCCGTCGAGCAGGCTGTAGTCGTTCATATGATCGTGGGCGGACTCGAGGTTCGCGTATGCGGAGAACCGCAGCCCGGCGAGGGGTTCGGAGGCCTGATTTGTCAGGTTGAACTCGACGGCCGCGGTGGTGCCGGGCCCCATCCGGGCCGTCACCGTGACGCGCAGCCGCCCGTCGCCGGTTTCGAGCACGCCCTGCGCCTCGGAGTCACTCAAAGCGCGAACCGGCTCGACGATCCGCAGGTTTTCGAGCGCGCCTTGCTGCCGGATCGACACCCCGGCCCGATTCGAGGCGCCGTCGCCATAATGGATGTAGTAGCCGAACCGGCTCAGTTGGCCCCCGCGTTCACAGGCGAGGGCCTGACGGGCCCCTTCCCAGAAGAACGCGCCGTTCGCGTCCAGGGCCAAGTCCGTGTGCCCGTTCTTCACCCAGGCCGGCCCCGCAGGCGGCTCGCCCGCGGGCCGGGGCCCCGCAACCGCGGCATCCGACGGGCCGGCAAAGCAGCGCCGCGCCTCCCCTACCCGCTCGGTGACAGCCTCCAACGACTCCGCGAATGCGAAGATGACGGCCAGCCGTGCGCTCTCGCCCGGCGCCAGCGTTCCCAGATCCCAGGTGAGCACGCCGTCCGTATTCCCGAGCGATTCCAGTCCGTCGGCGAAGGCCGCGCCGCCGGCCGCTGCAATGAACACCACTAGGGCGGCCGTCCGCCAGAATCGTTCGCCGGTTCCGGGCTCTCTCATACTCCTCACTGTCCGTTCAAAGGGCCTTCGCAGGCCCCGGTTCCGTCGTCTAGCCCAATCCTAACCCGATTGAGGGGCATGGGCCAAATCGGCTTCCGCGACGCCGGCTCATTGGATCTCGGGCATGGGAATTGCCTCGCCGCGGAGCTGCTTCGCCTGACGTTCGGGCGTGTTCGCCCCGTAGAAGATCGCGTTGCAGTCGATCCACATGCCGATGCGCCGGAACTCGTCTGCCGTGAGTTCCACGCCGTGGTGCCCTTTGCGCAGCATCGCGATGAGGCGGCTTCCCCGCGCGCCGTAGCGGCCGCCCGGCGGGGTGGCCTGCAGTTGGTTGCGCGCGCCGAACCGCGGCACGAGGGCCGCGGCGGCGTTTTCGGGATTCGTCGCAGTCCCCCCGAAGTCGACGTCCCCGCACAGCGTGCAGTAGGAGCGCGCAAAGCCGTTGTGGGGCGCGGCCGTCAGATCGACGCCGGCCTTCGGCTCGTCCCCGCCGTGGCATCCCACACAGTGCCCATCGAGCACGGGCTGCACCACGCGCATGTACGAAAAGGGCTCGCCCTCGTAAGGGCCCGCCTCAATCGGCGACGGCGGGCGGCGGAGCGCGAAGGCCGTGTCGGTGGCCTTCAGGCGATTCTCGTGACAGCCGATGCACGAGACGCGCTCCCCGGGCTGCAGATACGTGAGCGAACGCATCGTCTGATAGGCAAACCCGTCCTCATCGAGCGCCTGGAACAGGAGCGCCTTCCGGGCCGGCACAATAAAACTCGCCGAGCCGTCCGGCTCGACGGGCACCGAGCCGAGCACCGCCCGGCCATTCTCCTCCCCCGCCATGCCGATCGGCGGCGTGTTGGCCACAGGCGTGGCCTTCGGGAAGATCTGGATGATGCGAAGGCGCTTGATGCTGCCGGGGGCGGCATCCCCCAGCCCGTCATAGATATTCATGAGAAACAACTCGCCGGTGTCCGGGGGATCGGCCGGCAGCGAGCTGGCCAGGACGGGAGGCGTCGGCCTCGGCACGAGGGGACACGGATTCGTGCAGCCGATGTCCGGATCGCGGTAGAGCAGTTCACGGTTCCCCGCGGTATCGAGCAGGTAGATGCCCAGCCCGTTCCGCGCATTGGCGCCGGGCTCCCAGATCAATGGAGTCGGGCAATACGCGACGAGGAAGTACTCCTCCGACAAGGGCCACGGGGCCGCGTAGTACTCGCGGATATCGCGGCCTTCGGCCTCCGGGAAGGGCACCTCAGGCGTGATCCGGCGGATGGCGGCCTCGCTGTTGTTGTGAACGGACGGATCCGCTACGACGATGGAGCCGCCGGCGATGGAATGGTGCGCGGATGCGGTAAACACGATCTTGGTGCTGTTCGGAATCGGTTGGATCTGAAAGGTGCAGTGCGGGCTTGGCGTCGCATTGCCCCAGACGGCGATAGGATTCGTGCCGTCGGGGCGTGTGGCCCAGAGATTCTGATGGGTGACGGCGTCGCGGTCAATGTAGTCCCACCGGCTGTACAGGACGTGCCCGGCGTTGGACACCGCCGGGAACCACTCGCTCACATCGTTGTACGAGAGGGTGTGCAGGTTCCCCCCGTCCGCGTCCATCCGATGCAGCGTGTACGTGTCCCAGCGCGGGCTGAACTGCGCCCCGAAACAGCGCGCGTAGCCGCGGCGCCGTGTCGAACAGAACGCGATGCCGCCGTCGGGCAGATACGCGGGCATCATGTCGTCGAAGGGGCCGGCCGTCAGTTGGCGCAGTCCGGATCCGTCCACATTGCACTCGTAGATGTGGTAATGGGCTTCGTCGGCCACGTTGTCCAGTTGGTTGGGATCGTAAGGCGCGCCCGAACACGCGACGAAGGAGAACACGATCCGCGTGGCGTCGCAGGAGAGCCGCGGCTCCAATATGTTGCCGCTCGGAAGCTGGCCGGCGAGGATGTCGCGCGCAACGAGCGAATGGCCCGGACTCGCGACGACGAACAGCCCGCCGCCGGGCCGCGCGCGCCACCCGTAGTATTGCATCACGAGGTGGCTGTATGACGTCGGGACGCGCTTGCAGCAGAGCATGGGGCCGAACTGCATGAGCGGATTCTCCAGCGCGATGGCCCGCTTGAGCCACCGCAGGCGGATATAGAGCCCGCGCCAATCCTCTGGCTTTTGGTTCGCCTCGATATCCGCCGCGATCTGTTCAAGGCGGCCCGCTTCCTCGGCGAGGAATCCGGGATCCTCCGAAGCCTGGAGACCATCGAGCAGGCGCCGCGCCTTCTCGACTTGGCTGGCCGCAGCCGCGGCGTACGACGCCGGCGAACCGTCGACGGCATCGTGCCGGAGCCAGTCGCGCTGCACCATGGCCCGGAGCGCCAGTTCAGGCCGGGCCCCGGGCGCACCACCGCCGGCAACGCCCGCGAAGCCTTCCGCAAGCCGCCGCCCAAGCCCCGCCAAGTCCTCCGAGTCATGAGCGAACAGGGCGTCCAGGGACACGAACGCGTTGATCCCCGGCCCCTCATAAGCATCCAGCACGATGCTG
>JAFGTL010000485.1 GCA_016934125.1 Candidatus Hydrogenedentota bacterium | reverse complement strand
GAGGGAAGATCAACCACGAATGGACACGAATCGGATGGAAGACGAGACAGGCAGAGGGCACGGGCGCTGGACGGCGGGTGTGCCGCAGGACGGCGGGTGTGCCGCAGGACGGCGGGTGTGCCGCTGGACGGCGGGTGTGCCGCTGGACGGCGGGTGTGCCGCTGGACGGCGGGTGTGCCGCAGGACGGCGGGTGCCGGAGATGCCGACTGAACGACACGGGGAAGGAAGGGAAGCCTCAACCACAGATGAACACAGATGGGAACGGTTCTGGGAGAAGACAGGCGCGGAGGACGGGATTCACGGGATCTGCTCGCACCCCGCAACCCGCGGGCGGGCAAATCGTCGCGGGGCGTCCTATGGACGCGCCTGCGCCTGCGTCACCGCTTTTTCGCTCTTGCTTCGAGAGTCGGGCGACTTCTTCAACTGCCCCGTGTACTCACGCTTCTGATGCGATTGCCCTGGGTTCGCCCCCTTCGTGGACGAGGGCCAACCCGATCTCGTTGTTCAGCTCGAAGCCGCGACGGGTAGGCCGGAACTCCTCCCTGTCTTCCTCGATAAGCCCGCGGGCGACGAGGCCGTCCAGGGCGTGCCCGTAGTCTTCGTGGATGGCCCGGCCGAACCGCTCCGCATAGGCCGCCTTACGGATACCTGCCGCGAGCCGGAAGTGCTGGATCAACGTCTCCGTCCGCACCTCGGCGTCGGATAACCGCAGGGCCTCGCATTTCCCGCCCGGATGCGCCAGGTAGTCGTTAAGGGCGACGGGATTGCGCGCCCGGATGCCGCCTACGAACGAGTAGGCGCCGGGGCCGAAACCCGCGTACTCCAAGTTGTTCCAGTAGATGAGGTTATGGCGGCACTCCCGGCCCGGCTGGGCGTAGTTGGACACTTCGTAGTGCTCGAAGCCGGCCAAATGCGCCTCTGCACGCCAGTACAACTCGAGATACGTGTCGTCGTCCACGGCGTCGCCGGCCCGGGCCGCGAACGGCGTGGCGGCCTCGTAGGTGAGGCCATACACGGACACGTGTTTCGGCGCCAGGGCGGCGCATTCGGCAAGCGTGGCATCCCAGGCGTCCACGGGCTGGGCGCCAAAGATGAGATCCATGCCCCAGTTGTCGAACCGTTCGGCCACGGCGCCGCACGCCTGCCGCGCCGTGGCGGCATCGTGGCGGCGCCCGAGATAGCCGAGCACGCCGTCGTCGAAGCTCTGCACGCCGAGGCTCACCCGCGTCACGCCGAGGGCCCGCCAGGCGTCGGCCAGTCCTCCCCGCACATCGTCCGGGTTGGCCTCGATGGATACCTCGGGCTCTTCCAGGACAAACCGCTCCCCGACGGCCGCCAGGATCCGTTCCAGCGACGCCGGGGCGAGCAGGGATGGCGTGCCGCCCCCGAAAAACACCGTGCCGGCCTTGTCAGGGCCCTCGAAGGCGGCGATCTCGCCGCACACCGCATCCACAAACCGTTGCGGGACGGCGCCGTCGATGGGGTTGCGGACGAAATCGCAGTAGGGACATAACGTGCGGCAGTAGGGAATGTGGAGGTAGATGCCGATCACGGCCGGAGCCGCCGCCACCTGCGGGGCGGCCACCACACGGCCGATACGACGCCGATCAGATCCCGGTGCGGAATCCAGCCGAGTGTGCGGCTGTCCTCGCCATGTTCCGGACTGTCCGACAGGATGAAGTAGTGGCCCCCGGGCACCTGCGAGTGGCGTTTGCCCTTCGAGCGGGCATAGGGCCCGCCGGGGTTTGCCTCGGAAAACGTCCGCCCGGCCAGCGAGGCCGGCTCCGCGACGGGTGCGCCGTTGATGCACAACCGATCCGACTTGAACTGAACGTGTTCCTCCGGGAGGCCCGCCACGCGCCCGACGAACACCTGCCCGGCCGATTCCGACTCATCGGGCGCGTAGTAGGCGACAAGCTCGCCGCGCCGCGCACCGCGGCCGCGATAGAACCGGCTGCGCGTGAAGGGGATGGGCACACCGAAACACCACCGGTTCACGTAGACGTGATCCCCCTTCGCGAGGCTGTCGCTGACGCCCGCCTCGGGCACACGCCAGGAGCGCCCCAGGAACAGGCGTACGAACAGGAGAACGCCGAGAACCAGAACCAGCGTGCGCCACCACCACGTGTCCGAGAAGCCCGTGAAATCGCGCCACCGGGAGATGGGCCAGCCGATGCACGATACGCGGCCCACGATGTGCTCGTTGGGCATCCAGCCCCACGTGCGCCCATCGCGGCTCCTGGCGCTGTTGTCGCCGAGCAGCAGATAGCAACCCTCGGGCACCACCGCGAACCGGTCGTCGGTGGCGACGCCGTAGCGCCCCGAAGTCGTGTACTCGATGCGCGGCATGCCGTCCGGCAGCTCCAACGCCTCGCCGTTCACGTGCACCTTGCCGTTCGCGATGTGGATCCGCTCGCCGGGCAGCCCGACGACGCGTTTGACGAGCGTCTTGTGCTCGGGATGATCTTCCACCGACTTGAAGACGACGATATCCCAGCGCTGGGGCCCGTCATTGTGCCAGATCCGCCTGTTCATGAAGGGAAACCGGAGTCCATACACGAATTTGTTGACGAAGATGCGATCGCCGACTTTCAGGGTGGGCACCATGGACTCGGAGGGGATCTTGAAGGGCTCGGTGAGCGACCACCGGAACACGAGCGCAATGCCCAGCGCTACCGCGATGCTCTTGAGCCACTCGATGCCGTTTTCGCGCGTGAATCCGCCCGTCAACCACGTCAACAGGCCCAGGATCAGTGCGCCGGCGCCCGCCTTGGCCACGTTCGCGCCCCGCGTCGAGCGTTGCTGGGCGCCCTCCGGCTTGGTTGACTGGTTCCGTTTGCCTGGCATGCCTTTTCCCGCTATTGGCCGATTGCCCGGATCCGGTGGAGCGGCCACCATACCAGCATCGCCGTCCCGATCAAAGCGTCCTGTTCCACCCAACCCAGGTTGCGGCTGTCGGGGCAGTCCCCGTCGCTGTCCCCGAGAATCAGGAAGTGCCCTTCCGGTATCGTCACCCGCTTCTTTGACAGCCACGCGGCGCGCCGTCCGCCCTCCGATTCACCCGCGGGTTTCGCGGCCGGCCACTCCCCGGACGCTCCTTCGACGCGCAGTATGCCGTTCTCGATGTGCACGCGTTCCCCGGGGAGCCCG
>JAFGTL010000484.1 GCA_016934125.1 Candidatus Hydrogenedentota bacterium | reverse complement strand
GGCTGGGCCAAGCTGTACGAAGTGCTCTACGCCGTGCTGTATCCCTAACCGACAGTGATTCGGTTGTGGGCCTATGCCGGGACACGGCAACGGGCCCACGACGCAAGACACACAGAGGCGCGCGGCTACCTGCCGCGCGCCTCTCTCACGTCCGGCCCTCTACAATGCGTCGTACGGAATGCCCGCAAGCGTGGAACTCCCAGCACACCCCAGGGATTCCCCTAACGGGCGCCCTGTTTCTCCATGGCGTCCTGTCTCTGGTAGAGTGGATGCCCGGCGGGGCGCCGATCGCCCTTCCGGGATCGTGGGTTTGCTGCAGCGGCAAGAGAAGGGGGAGAACCGATGAATCGATGGGCGCTTCTTGCACTGATCGCCGTCATGTTTGCCATCCACGGCTGTGGGCGGGATGCTGAGCCTCCGCCGGGCACGGGGCAAGAGCCACAGCCTCCCCAAGCCGAACCCGCCCCGCCCGATGAGCCGCCGTCCCCCTTTGTGACGGTGGACGGCCGCCGGTTCGTCGATCCGGAGGGCCGCACCCTCACGCTCCACGGCGTCAACATCGAAGACAAGAACAGGGCGCACAACTACCAGAGCTGGCACGGCCCTGAGGACTTCGCGCGGATGCGCGGCTGGGGGTTCAACTGCATCCGCCTCATCATCATTTGGGACGGCGTCGAGCCCGAGCCCGGCCAATTCGACGAGGCCTACCTCGCCGAAGTCGACAAACGAGTCCAGTGGGCCAAAGACAACGGCATCTATGTGTTGCTCGATATGCACCAGGATCTGTTCAGTGCCAAGCTCGGCGCCGACGGTGCGCCCGCCTGGGCCTGCCTCGATGGCGGCAAGGCCAACGTCAAGATGGGCACCGTCTGGAGCAACGCCTACCTCACCAGCGAAGCCGTCCACACCGCCTTCGACAACTTCTGGGCCAATGCCCCCGGGCCCGACGGCGTCGGCATCCAGGATCACTTCGCCGCCGCTTGGCGTCACGTGGCCCAACGCTACGCCGATGAGCCCGCCGTGGTCGGATACGATCTGTTCAACGAACCCTTCATCGGTTCGGGCGTCTACGACGGGTTGATGGCCATGCTGGGCGCCTTCGCGGCCACGTTGACCGAGAAGCAGGGCGCCGAAGCCCCCGAAATGGGCGACCTCATGCAGACGTTCATGGATGAGGCCGGCCGGGCCCAATTCTACGAGTACATGAACGACATGGACGTCTTTGCCTCCGCCATGGCGGCCGGTGCCGAGGCGTTCGCCGAATTCGAACGCACCAAGCTCGCCGACATGTACAACCGGGTGTGCGCGGCCATCCGCGAAGTCGACAAAAACCACATCCTCTTCATCGAGACGAGCATGTTCTCGAACGCCGCCGTACCGAGCGGCGTCGTGCCCATCGTCGGGCCGGATGGCGAGCGCGAGCCCCTCCAAGCCTTTGCCCCTCATGGGTATGACATCGTCACCGACACGCCCGACGTCGCCAACGCCAATCCCGAGCGCGTCGAGCTCATCTTCAAGCTGCATGCCGATACCGCCGCCCGGCTCGGCATGCCCACCCTCGTGGGCGAGTGGGGCGCCTACTGCGGACTGCCCGGCACACTGCCTGCCGCCCGCGACGTCGTGCGCCAGTTCGAGAAGCACCTCTTCAGCGATACCTTCTGGTCGTACTCGAACCAGAACGGCGTCGACAAGGCCGAATACCTGCCCGTGCTGGCCCGCCCCTATCCGGCCGCTGTCGCCGGGGTCTTGTTGCGCTACGAATCCGACCTGGACACGGGCGCGTTCACCTGCGCCTGGCAGGAAGATCCGGCCGTCACGGCGCCGACACGCATCTACCTGTCGGAGTTGTGGTATCCCAACGGCGCCGCCGTCACCGTCGAACCGGCGGGCCAGGGCTACGTTGAGGAGCCCGTGCCCGGAGGCGAGGCCAGCAAATACGTGATCATTGCGCCCACCGGCCAAGCCGTCGAGCGGCGCGTTACCGTGGCCCGCGCCGGGGGTGCCGCTGAGTCGCACTAGCGGCGCGCACAAGCGCCTGCGCCAGCGCCGCGTCCGGCCCACTGAAGACATGTGCCAGGCGCCGTGCCTGGCGCAACTTCGTGTCGCCGGATTCCCGGCCGCAGTCACGCGGAAGCGCGTCCTCTGCCTCGCAGTGCGGTTCCCCAGTGGAACGGAACCTGCGGACCAGTGAGTATCCGAGGCTGGCCGCTTGAATCCCGGAGCCGCCTGGCCTATAACTGGGCCGACACATCGGGAACGCTACCTCGGGAGTAACTGTCATGGCGCGACCAGTCAGTATCATGCCGTGTTTGGACATGCAGGGCGGCCGTGTGGTCAAAGGCGTGCACTTCGTCGACATCCGCGACGCGGGCGATCCGGTTGAGTGTGCCCGGGCCTATTGCGAGGCCGGCGCCGATGAACTCGCCCTGCTCGACATCACCGCCACCGTCGAAGGCCGCGGCACCATGCTCGACATCGTCGCCCGCGTGGCCGAGGCCGCCTCCGTGCCGTTCACCGTGGGCGGCGGGATCGCGGATGTGGCCGCCGCCGCCGCCGTCCTCGAGGCCGGAGCGGACAAGATCTCCACGAGCAGTGGCGCCTTCCGCACGCCCGACGTCATCGCCGACATGGTGAAGGAATTCGGCTCGGATCGCGTCACCGTGGCCATCGACGTCGACCAGAATCCGGCGCTCCCGTCGGGATACGAAGTCTACATCGACGGCGGCCGGACCCCCACCGGCGCCGACGCCCTCGAATGGGCCAAGAAGGTGGACGGATTCGGCGTCGGCGTGATTCTGCCTACCAGCAAGGCGGGCGATGGCGCCAAAACCGGCTACGACCTACCCGTGATCCGCGCTATGGCCGGCGCCGTCTCGGCCACGGTGGTCGCCTCGGGCGGGGCCGGCACGCTCGAACACTTCTACGAGGCCGTCGAGGCCGGCGCAACCGTGCTCCTCGCC
>JAFGTL010000483.1 GCA_016934125.1 Candidatus Hydrogenedentota bacterium | reverse complement strand
GCCTTGAGCACGTCCACGGTCGCGTTGGACCGCATGTGGACGTGGGCCTGGGCGCTGCCCCACATGAGGGCGAGTTCGAAGTTGTAGAGCCGTTCGAGGATCCGTTTGACGCTGCGGTTCACGGCGGTCACCTGGCGGTTGACGATCTCGAACTGGGCCGTGCCGTAGGTTTCGGTGGTGCCGTAGTTGCGGCCGAGCAGGATGGGCATGAGGTGCATGCCGGTGATCACCTGTTCCTCGACCGCCTTGTGGTTGTCGTAGAACACGGTGCCGCGTTGGTCGCCGCGGATCAGGTCGACCTGGACGTTGTCGTAGGTGACCAGGTTCTGGTCGGCTTCGAGTCCGCTGAGCCGGTCGCGCAACTGGTCGAAACTCGATGCGATCCGCTGTTCGTAGGCCTCGGCGGATTCGCCCCGCTGGCGTTCGCCGGGGGTGTAGCGGACGTGGAGCTTGGCCCAGCCGGCGTTGTGGGTGGCCTTGGCCATGTCCTCGATGAGGCGCTGTTGGACTTTGACCACGAACGGGATGGATCGCAGCATGGATCGGCCGTAGGGGTTCGTGCCGTCGCGGTCGAGGCCGACGTAGATGAACCGGTCCCGCGGCAGGGGGATCTCGTCGCCGTCATGGACCTGATACGGTTCGAGGCGGCCGTTCTCGCGGCGGAACCGGACGGTCCACACGTCCACGGGCACCACGTCGGCGATGGATTCCCGGCTCGGCGACAACACCAGCTCGAGGGCCGCGGCCCCGTAGGTGAACAGCGACGTGTAGAACACGTCGAGCAGGCCGTCCATGCCGCGGTCGCCGCCGTTCACGCGCCGGTCGAGGTCGTGGAGGATCCGGCGGGCGCGCGCCTTGGCCGGTTCCGACGACGCGTTGACGATCTCGACGTCGTAACCCGTCTGGCACAACCGCTTCCAGGTCCAGACCGCGTCCGAAATGTCCGGGATCGCGTCGCGCAGGAACCGGTACACGGGGAGCATGAAGAAGGGCGTGTGGTTCGGCAGCCCCACGAACCCGCCCAGGCCCGCGCCGAGTCGCGATACGTCCTCGGCCACGGACACGGCCGCGACGCCTTGGCCCTCGTGCGTCCGGAACGCCGCTGCCGGAGTCCGCGCCGTCGTTTGGTTTGCCTTCGCCTTCGCCCGCCGGTTCCGCCAGATGGCCATCGCGTGCACCTCGCTGTCGTTGAGAACACCCTCTATTAAATAGCGCACGGGCGTTTACCCCCCGGGGGGGCGGCCGAAGGAAGGAATAACCGCGGATTACGGGGGTTTTGAGCGCAGAAATGACCGTGGATTGCTGGGATTTCGAGCGCAGGAGGGGTGCGGTGAGGCCCGTTGTGGCGTGGCCCTGAGCACGCCATTTCGTCGGCCCGCCCGGAAGGCCTCGATGCCGCGCGTTACCGGCGGGAGGAGGGGCCGAACTCGTAGAGGAACAGGCTCGAGCCCTTGGTCTGCAACTCGTCGACGGGGGTCGCGTGTTCGTTGAGGTAGGTGCGGAAAAACTTGTCCTCACCGCCGCCCAATTCGGGCGCCACCGGCACGAATACGAACCACACCCGGCCCGAATCGCGCAGGGCGTCGATCTCCTCGATGTAGAACGCCCAGTCGTTGCGCGATGACAGCCCGATCACGGCGTCATCGAGGCCGGCATCGGCGCGGCGGGCATAGTAGCGGAACGCCGGGCCGGCCCAGCTATACACGTACACCGCGTCGCGGGGCTGCCGGTGTTGGGCGAGGTAGTCGACCGCGGGCCGGACGCCCTCGGGCGTATCGGGCAGCACGAGATCGTCGAGGGCCTCGAGGGCGGGTTGGAGTAACAGGGCGATGATGACGAGCGCGCGCAACCCGGCCCGGCCGCCCAGCGCGCGCAACCCGTCGACGCCTACTGCGGTGAAGGGGAGCAGGAGGGGGGCCGTGAACAGGAGGAAGCGGCCCGTGAAGGGGTAGAGGCGGAGCCCGCTCGCCAGCAGCGCCACGGCCACGGGCGCCAGGAGCATGCACGCGGTCACGGGCGCGCGGCGGAAGGCCCCGGGCAGCCCGGCCAGGAACGCCACCGCGCCCAGGCCGGCCAGCGTGAGGCCGAGGGGATGGGTGAACAGGGCCACAAACGTTTCGAGGAACCACTTGACGTCGGACGGCGATGTGGGCGGCAGCGGCATGTAGGCCGCCGACCACCATGACTTCACGACGGCGTCGCCGCTCAGCGTGCGCAGGCTGAGCAGGTAGCAGGGCGCGAAACTCGCCACCCACACCGCGGCCACGGCCGCCACCTCGGCGGCGCGCCGCCAGTCGCGCTGTCGCACATGGCTCGCGGCGAGCACGGTCCCCGCGCCCGCCAGCACGAACACGGCCGCGTGGGAACACCACACCGCCGCGGCCCCGGCCACGGCCCACAGGGCGAGCGCCACCGTCCGGCGCCGGGCGCGTTCGGCATACGACGCGGCCAACAGCAGCGCCAGCGCCACGGCCACGTCCCACGAGTACTGTTTGAGTTCGGATGCGTAGCGGATGAGGGGGCCCGCCACGGCGAACAGCCCGAGGGCCACCGGCAACGCGGTGCGGTCGAGCCAGCGCCGCGCCGCAAGCCAGAACAGGGGCAACGCTGCGAGCCCCGCCACGAGCGAGGGCAGGCGCAACGCGAATTCGCTCGTGCCGAATAGCGCCACGG
>JAFGTL010000482.1 GCA_016934125.1 Candidatus Hydrogenedentota bacterium | reverse complement strand
GTGGGCATTTACGATAGGGGCGGGTTCGGCCCGGTGGTCGTTCCCGAGGAGGTGCTCAAGGCCGCCTATGCCCATGACAAAGTCGTGCTGATCAAGGACAGCTCGACGCTCCCCGAGCACGCGGAGATGGCGCTGGCCGCACGCGGCGAGCGTGCCGCCCTGCACGTGCTGGACGGCGATGAGTTCCACTGCGTGCACTACCTCGAGTTGGGCTATGACGGATTGCTCCTCGGCGGCGGCGTCTTCAACGGCTATCTCGCCGGGCTGATCGTCCAGGCCGTGCAGGCCGGGGATCTGGAGCGCGCCAACGGCCTCCAGGAGCGGATGAATCGCATGATGTGGGACGTGTACGGCGGCAAAGACATCGCCTGCTGGCTGTCCGGCGAGAAGAAGCTGCTCGTCGACATGGAGATCCTCAGCACCTGGAAGAGCCACTACAACTACCCATTGACAGACAGCTGCATCGCCGCGATTCACGACGTGCTCGAACGCGACGCGGACGTCCTGTTCCCATAGAAAGGAGAAGTCATGGCAAAGGAAGTGATGCGGCGCACCGCGTCCGACAACGAATACCTGCACAAAGACTTCCACGGCAGCATGAGCGTCGGCATCGACTACCTCGATGCGCACTACGGGCCGGAGGCCGTCCGCGACTACCTCCGCCAGTTCACCGCGTCCTACTTCGCGCCGCTGATCGAGCGCGTGAAGATGGAGGGCCTGACGCCCCTCAAGGAGCACTTCGAGCGGCTCTATGCCGTCGAAGGCGCCGCGATCGAGGCCCGGCTGTCGCGCGATGAACTCGTGATCCGCGTGGCCGCCTGCCCGGCCGTGACGCACATGCGGGCGTGCGGCTATCCCGTGGCGCGCCTCTTCTCCGAGACGACGCGGACGGTGAACGAGGCCCTGTGCGAGGGCACGCCCTACGCCGCCGAGTTGATCGAGTACGACGAGGACACCGGACGGAGCGTCCAGCGGTTCTTCAGGAGGGCGTCATGATCTCATGCACCGACTTCATCCCCGCGTACAGCGAACTGTTCAAGTTCCTGGAACAGAAGGGCGGCCAGGAGGCCGTGCACGACTTCTGGAACTACCTCTCCGATCGCTTCCTCACGAACCTAAGAGATCTCGTTGCCGAACACGGGATTCGGGGCTGTTGGCTCTATTGGAGCCATACGCTCAACGAGGAAGCCGCCGATTTCACCATGGAACTCGACGAAGAGGCCGGCGAGTTCTCGATCACGATGCACCAATGCCCCTCGAAAGGCCGGCTGCTCGCGTGCTCCCACCTCGAGCCCTACCACGACTACTGCGGCCACTGCGCCATCCTGTACAAACGCGTGCTCGAACCATTGGGCTACGAATACGCCATCGATCTGTCCGAGGTGGATCGGGCGGCGTGCCGGGTGGTGGTGAGGAAGGCCGGGAAGGGCTGAGCGTGCCGCGCGGCACTCACTGCCGCGTGAACACGAGACACCGGCAATCGGTGCGGTAGAACACCTTCTGCACGAAATCCGAGATCGACTCCGCCGACGTGTCGAGATCGCCCAAATGCACACGGGTGATCGCGTTCGCCGGCACCGCGCCGTGGAACCGCCCCTCCAGGCGGACGCGCTCGATGGGCGAGAGATCCGCGTCCTCGGCCAGGCACGTGCCGCCCGTGTAGCACACGTCCTGCGTCACCGGATCGGCCTTCAGCAAGGCCGATGCCCGTTCGCCGAATTCGTGGACGTCGTGGGTGGCGAACCGGCGGGTGGCCGTGTCGCCGTCGCACTGGCCCGGGACGAGCCGCAGCCCCTCCTCGCGCCCGTGGGCGTTGCACAACGCGGCCAGATGGGCGGCGATCCGCCCGCCCAGCGCCATGGCCTCGTCGGATTCGTGCAACTGGGCGCCCGTCATCGCCTGGACGCATTCGTTGAGCCCCACGAGCCCCACGCGGCAGGAAGCCCGTTCCACATCCAGAAAGCGGCGCCCCTCGTGTTCGGCGGCCAGCAGGCTGAGCGGCCCGACGTCCTTGAACGCCAGCAATCGCTCGATGCAGAGCCGCTTCTCGTCGTGCGCCTGCGCCGCGAGACCTACGAGTTCCGCCAGCGCGTCGAAGAGGCCGGCCTCGTCCCGTGCGGCGAGGGCGGCGCGCGGCAGATTGAGTGTCACCTGGTGCAGCGTCATCTCGACAGGCGCCCAGGCGGGTGCGGGATCGGGCCGCTGATTCGGGCCGCGCTCGAACAGGAAGCGCGTCTGCCCGCGGCCGGCGATCTCCTCGGCGGCATGCCCCAGCCACGCGCCGTGTCCGGGCGCGGAGAAGAAGTCGGTGGAGATAGACACGGACGGGGTGACGCCCATGTACAGCGGCTCGTCCGCGTCGCCCTCCTTCCAGGCTTCGAGCAAGGCCCAGGCCATCTGTTGTGCCGTATGCTCGAACGCGCCGTACGTCTCCTTGGCCTGTTCGCCTCCCGGCCCGAGCGCGCGGAGCTCCCTGAGCCAACCCGGCACCGTCCAGCAGAGCTCGAGATCGATCGCCGGGCTCTGCCTGTGCGACGCGCCGGCGCCCTGTGTCAGGCCGAACACGAGCAGCCGGGCCAACGGACGCATCTCCTCGGCATCCATACCGGACAGAAACGGTGCGAGAAACACGTTCAGGGCGTCCCAGCCGATGGCCTTGGCGAAATGACTGCGCAACGAGCCGGTGAACTGGCTCAATTGCGCCAGGAGGATTTCGGGACGCACGGGGGGGCGGGCGAAACGCCGCGTTCCCGGAAACGCCACACCGAACCGCTGCAGGTAGGCGAGCGATTGCCGGCAACTGTGGAGCCGATCGATGAAGCCCAGCCCGTGCAGGTGCAGCCGCCCCGACAGGTGGGCGTCGGCCACTTCCTGCGAGAACACGCGCGTAATCGCGTACTCCCGCTTGACGCGCTGCGCCAGGGCCACGTCCGTAGACGCCGGATCCGCGATCTGCTCCGATTCGCCCTGGTTCGGTGCGCAGATGATGCGCTCGGCATCGTAGAGCGGCACGCCCAGCCGCATGTGCTTGCGCCGGTATTCCTCGAGGCCCCGTTCCACGAGCTTCGCGTCCACGAGTTCGCGGATCAGCGGCGCGGTCAGCGTCTGCACCCCCGCCGCGACGATCTGGCCTTCCACCTCGACGGCAACAACCTCGGCGAGATCCTTTGCCATGCCCGTCTCGCGGATCAGCGCCTCGACGATCCGAGCCCGATCCCAGCCCGCCAGGCGCTCGTCGCTCGTGCGCACGAAGAGCGAACTCGCCGCCTCCGGCTCGGCGGCCCCGCGCCGCGCCTCCTGTAACTCGTTCAGCAGGCTGCGCATATCGCCCCGTCGCAGCCGGCGGATCCGCTCCCGTTTGTCTCGATACCGCGCAAACGTGAGGGCCGTCCGCGCGTGCCCCATCTCGATCAGCACCTTCTCAACCGCGTCCTGCACCTCTTGCGCCGTGGGCACCCCCCCTTGCGTCTTCTTGGCCAGGTAGATGGCCACACCCGACGCGAGGCTCTCCGCGCGATCCCGATCGTCTCCGCCGATGGCTGCGGCCGCCTGGAAAATGGCCTCGGCGATCTTGCGGCGGTCGAACGGCACCTGAGTCCCGTCGCGCTTGATGATCGCCTGAATGGGTTCGGGGGCCTCGACGAAGGGCGCCGAGAAGGAGAGCTGGGCGTCGAACACACCTTCCCGCGGTTCCGCGGACTCCGGTTCGGGCGAATCGCCGCGCTCAATCGGGCTCATGACGCTCCTGGACTCTCCTCGGACGTACGGTACCCCCGTCCCTGGGCGAGATGGGGAGAGGCGCACCTACCCCTCCCACGTAGGGCGAGTGTATCGGATCGCAGCGAGAGAAACAAGGCCCGGACACACCGAAACCTTCACGGGCTTGAAGACACCGAACCGGCGGACGCCGCCCCGTCAGATGAGCATCGACTTGAGCTCGTCCATGAACTCGTTGAGATCCTTGAATTGCCGATACACTGACGCAAACCGGACGTACGCCACCTCGTCGAGACGCTTCAGGCGATCCATCACCGCCGAACCGATGGCCTCCGTGGCCACCTCATGTTCGGTGGAATTGAACAGGTGACGCTCGACGTCGTCGATCAGGCCTTCCACCTGTTCCAGGCCCACCGGCCGCTTCTCGCAGGCCTTCAGGATGCCGCTCTTGATCTTCCAGCGGTCGAACGGCTCGCGGCGCCCGTCCTTCTTGATCACCATCTGCGCCACTTCCTCGATGCGTTCATACGTCGTGTAGCGGCGTTCACACTTCAGGCATTCGCGCCTGCGGCGGATGGAGTCGCCTTCTTTGGAGGAGCGGGAATCGACGACCTTGCTTTCGAGATGACCACAGAATGGACAACGCATAGCACATCACTTCCTACTCTGCTGGGCGCCCCACCACAAGAGAATGCCTGTCAGCCGAGCCAACATCTATATATGGTGCCGCTGCACTCTACCAGATGCTACCCATGGCGTCAAGTGAAAAACGACAGCCTCGTGTCCCCGTAGACGGCCTCGCGCTGCCGGCACAGGCCGGCCGTTTGCTCGGGTACGGCGGCCCCCCGCGCGTGCTCCACGACGACAATCCCGTCCTCTGCCAGCAGCCTGCCTTCCTGGAGAGCCCCGAGCAGGGCGTCGAATTCCTCGAACGCGTAAGGCGGGTCGGCGAAGATGATATCGTACGGCTCGCATGGGCTTAGGGACGCCAGCGCATTCGGAAGCCTCAGGCACCGGCAGTCCGCGCTGTCCGACAGGCCGGCCCGCCCCAGGTTGCGGCGCACCAACTCCTGCGACCGCCGGTCGTTATCGACGAAGGTCGCGTGAACCGCGCCGCGGCTGAGCGCCTCGATCCCGTTGGCGCCCGTCCCCGCAAACAAGTCCAGGAATCGGGCGTCTGCGAGTCGCGGCCCCAAGATGCTGAAGAGCGACTCCCGCACCCGGTCGAGCGTGGGCCGGACGCCGCGCCCTTTCGGGCTTTCCAGGCGGATCCCTTTGGCCTTCCCTGCGATTACGCGCATGGCGGTCTCCACCACAAACGGGCCGCGCAGTGTGCACCGGGCGTCACGCAAAAACTCTCAAAGCCTGGGCCGCTCCGCAAACCCCGTGTACGGCCAGGTCTTTCTGCGGTCGCGGAGGCGCGGCGGGGTTGCGGGGGCCTGTGGATAACCTGTGGGAAAACGCAGAGGTCAAGGACGGGGCTCGGCGGGCTGAACCAGTGTTCATCCGGAGATCCGATGGCCAACACATCGTAACCGCTTTCGGGAAAGGGGGTTGAACCGTGTGCGGCCGGTCTGCCATGAAGCCGGTTCGCGTTTCCCGGCGCAGTCGCCCCCGAGTGGCTTGGGCCTGTGGATAACTGGTGGAAAACAGAAGAGCCGCCATGCGCCATATGAAAGGTGTCCCCCTCGCGGCCGGTGCCTCAATCCTAGTGCGAACCCTCGGCGCGGGCCGTCTTGATGCTCTCAAGCCGAGGCACCGAATACGTGCCCATCACCATCTGATCCAGGACGCTCTGATCCGTGGTGTACGTACGGGCGTTTTCGAGGCTGATCTTGCCTTGCTTGTAAAGGCCGAACAGGTAGCTCTCGAACAGGAAGGAGTGCGACACCGTTTGCTGCATGCCGATCCGGATTCCGTCGGTGTCGCCGGCGATGATGGAGGCGTTGATGGGTTTGATGTCGTTTACCATGACCTCCAGGGCCGGAATCCGGCCGCCACCCGTCTTCGGCACCAGGCGCTGGCAGATCACGCACCGCAGACAGTCGCGCAACTGCAGCTTGATGAGGTCGCGCTCGACGGGATCGAAGAAGCTCACAATCCGGTTGACGACCTCCGAGGCCGTATTCGAGTGCAAGGTGCTGATCACGAGGTGGCCGGTTGCCGCGGCGGAGATGGCCGAGCGAATCGTATCGGGATCGCGCATCTCGCCGATGACGATCACGTCCGGATCGTGGCGCAACGCGCCCGTCACGGCGTCGAAGAAGGTTGCGACGTCCGTGCCGGTGCTTCGTTGGGAGACGACGGCCTTCTTGTTCTTATGTACGTACTCGACGGGATTCTCGATGGTGAGGATATGGCAGGCCTTGTTCGAGTTGATCCAGTCCACCAGCGCTGCGACGGTCGTGGACTTGCCGCTGCCCGTCATGCCCGTCACCAGGATCAGCCCATGGTGTTGCTTGGCCAGCGCCACCATGGTGTCGCCCGGTATGCTGAGATCCTCAAACGACGGCACCACCTCGGGCAGGAAGCGGAATGTGCAGTGGGGTGCGCCGAGTTTCACGAAGCAGGACACCCGCGAGTATCCCAGGCCCACCTGATGGTAGTTGAAGCTGGCCTGCATGGACTCGGTGAACTCCTTCCAGTCGGCGTCCGACGCGACGTCGCGGATCAGCGTGCGAATCTGGGTGGCCGAAAGAGCCCCCAGCAACTCCGAGGTGCGGATCTCGTTGTCCACGCGGAACACCGGCGACTGTCCGGGCGACAGGTGGACGTCACTGGCCTTGTATTGCAGCATGGCCTGGAACAGCAACTCCGCGCTGATCCGATCCACGCGGTAGTCCTCACCGTGAACGCGCCAGATCTCCGGCAAGGGCACGTCTCGCCCCAGTCTCGCCACCGCGTCAGCCGCCCGCGCAGCGCCGTCACCCGCCCTGCTGAACTGAACGACGTGCCATCCGTCTTCTTCCGAGCGTGAGAGGACATCCTGATACTCGCTGAGCACCCCCTCCAACGCCGTCCCGAGTGAGTCCGCGTCCCGCAGGCGCAGGATGTACGAATCGAACTCCCCCTCGAAGTCCGCGCGTGTGGCCTCGATCTCGGCCGTGTCACTGCGCGCGGCCACCTTGCGGGGCTGCCCCTCCACCCGCTGGAGTTGCTCCGTTGCGAGCGCCATCACCTCGAACACCGTCTTGTGCTGGCCGACACCGAGTATGAACTCCGCCATGCGCGCTCTCCCCAGTTCGCGACAACGAGGCGACGTACCGGATGCCCCACCACTATACGCACTCGCGCTCGGTGAGTAAAGGCGGCCCCCACGCACGCGGCCCCCACGCGGCCCGTCACGAGCGGCGGAGGGCGGGCTCGACGGCCTCCGCCGTGGGCCAAACGCCATGCAGACAACGGTGGATCAGCCGGCGCATGTCGTTGAGCACGGTGAGCATGCAGGGCAGCAGCAGCAGGTTTACCAGTGTGGCGAACGCCAGGCCCGCCGCCATGGATACGGCGATAGGGATGACCACCTGCGCCTGAAGGCTCTCCTCGAGGATGATGGGCGTCACGCCGGCACAGGTGGTCAGCGTCGTCAACAGGATGGCTCGGAACCGGCGCACGCCCCCCTGGCAGACCGCCTCGGCGAAGGGAACCCCCTGCGCGAGCAAGCTGTTCACGCACTCCGTGAGTACGATGGCGTCGTTCACCACCACGCCGGCCAGCGCCACAATGCCGAATACGCTCAGCAGCGTCAGCGGAATGCCCAACGCAACGTGGCCGAATATCGCCCCCACGATGCCGAACGGGATGATGCACACGATCACGAAGGGCTGCAGGTAGGAGCGGAAGACCAACGCCATGATCGCGAAGATGCCCAGCACGGCCATCACGAATCCTGCCTTGAGTCCCTCGAGCGTCTCGCGATGGCTCTGCGACGCCCCGCTCAGCGTCCACGACACATCGGGATAGCCCGCCACCAGCGTATCCAGGTATCCGGCCGTCAGATCCGCGATCACCTCTTCCGGCGTCATCTGCTTGTGATCCGTGTTCGCCGAGACGCGAATGCTCCGCATGCCGTCCGCCCCGCGGATCTCCGCGTAGCCCGGCGCGATCTCCACGTCGGCCACGGAAAGCAACGGCACGAGTACGCCCTCCGCCGTGCGGATCCGGGCCTGTTCGAGGCCGGCTCTCGTTCTCCGTTCGGCCTCGGCGTAGCCCACGCGCACGCGCACGTCCTCGCGGCCGCGTGGAATACGGATCGCCTCTTCGCCGTAGTAGCCGGCGTTCAGAAACGCCGATACATCCGCCAGCGTCAGGCCGAGCCGGGCCGCCTCGGGCTTCAATCTCACCTGGAACTCGGTTTTGCCGGGCCGGAAGTCGTCGTACACCTCGTACACGCCGTCGTAGGAGCGGAGTCGGGCCTCGAGTGCGTCGGCCGCCGAACGGAGAGCGCCGATTTCCTTGCCGCGCAGTCGGATCTCGATGGGCGCCCAGCCGCCTACGTGGATTCGGTGCTCCGCGAAGCTCTGCGAAGTCGCCCCGGCGATCTGGCCCACCTCCTCGCCCCACGCAGCCGTGAAGTCCTGGGAGTGGATCGTTCGATCCGAGGCATCCACGATCTCGGTGAAGACAAGTCCCTCCTCCGGCCCGTGCAGGACTGAGAACAGATACACGATGAACGGTGCGCCCGACTTCGTCGTCTGCCGGCCAGCCACCCGTTCCAGGCCCTCCCGGATACGCTCGACGGCGTCGCGCGTCACGTCGGCGGGTGTGCCGGGCGGGAATTCGACATCCGCGGCCAGGTATTGGATATCCATGGGGGGCCAGAAGATGAACTTCAGCCAGCCGCCCGCGAAGATGCCTCCAGCCACGAGCACCACCGATACACCCGCACACAGCGACACGTAGCGGTTGCGCACCGCGATGCGCGCGGCAGGCGCGTACACCCGGTTCGCCACCCAGTCGATGACGCCCGTTACCCGGCGCCGTATCCGCAGCATTCCCGCCCGCACACGGCCTTTGTGCTCCGCGCGGTTCGGATCGGGCAGGTGGTTCAGGTGGGCCGGCAGCAGCAACAGACACTCCGCCAGCGATACGAGGATCGCGGCGATCGCCACCGGCGGCATCGCGGACATGAGCCGGCCGATGTCGCCCGGCACGAAGGCCAGCGGCAAGAACGCCAGCGCCGTCGTCAGGGCGGCCGCCACCACCGGCATGCCCACCTCGGACACGCCGGCGACCGCCGCCTCCAGCGGGCCTTCACCTCTCCGGCGGTGCACGTAGATGGCCTCACCGACCACAATGGCGTCGTCGACGATGATGCCGAGCATGATGATGAACGCGAGGATCGTGACGATGCTGATCGTGAGATCCGCCATCCACATCACGGCAAGCGCCCCGCTCAGCGAAAAGGGAATCCCCATGGCCACCCACAGGCTCAGGCGCGCGTCCAGGAACACCCACAGCACCAGCAGCACAACCGCCATGCCCAGAATCCCGTTCTTCGTGAGCATGCGCAGTTGGCCGCGGACAAAGCCCGTCTCGTCGCAGAACGGCGTCAGGTGGATGCCGGGCGGCAGCGTCGCCTGTTTGGTTTCGCAGTACTCGCGGACGGCCCGCGCCACCGTGATCGCATCCTCGCCCTCCGCCTTGCAGACGTAGAGCCGGAGCCCCGGATGGCCGTTGAGCTTGCCTTCATGGACTTCGTCCTCGAATCCGTCCCGGATCGAGGCGAGGCGCCCTAGGGTGATCACCTCGCCGTTCGAGGCCGTCTTCACCGGAATCGAGGCGAAATCGGGCCCCTCCTCCCGGCGGCCGACGGCCCGAATCGCGATGTTCTGTCCCTCGGTTTTGACCACGCCGCACGATGCGCTGAAACTGTGCTTCCGAACCGCGGCGCTGACGTCCTGCAGCGTGAGCCCGTATTCCTCGAGCCGCTCCCTGCTGACGTCCACGGCCACTTCGTATTCGCGCACATCGAGGATTTGCACCAACGACACGTTCGGATGGGCGAGCAGCTCGCGGCGAACCTCCTCGGCCGTCACTTTCACTTGCCGCTCGGACAACTCGCCCCACACGAACACGCTGATGACGGGCGGCGTACGCTCGCGAACCGACACACTGGCCCGTTCCACGTCCACCGGG
>JAFGTL010000481.1 GCA_016934125.1 Candidatus Hydrogenedentota bacterium | reverse complement strand
TGGAGCGGCTGGCGTCGATTCCGGGTTCGGTGCCGGATCCGTTCACGACGCCGCCGGGCTGCTCGTTCCATCCACGGTGCACCCACTGCATGAAGGGGGTGTGCGACACAGGGGATCCGCCTGTGCTCACGGCACAGGGCGAGGGGCACGCGGTAGCGTGCCACCTGTTCAAGGAGGCCGAGGAGCAGCCATGAGGGAACCCTTGCTGGACGTGCAGGATCTGACGCGTTTTTTCCCGATCAAGAAGGGGCTGCTTCGCAAGGAAGTGGGCGTGATCCGGGCGGTGGACGGCGTGAGTTTCACGATCAATGAGGGTGAAACGCTGGGCCTTGTGGGCGAGAGCGGGTGCGGGAAGACGACGACAGGCCGGATGATCCTTCGCCTGCTCGAACGGACGCGGGGCCGGATGGTGTTCCGGAAGGACGGGAAGGAAGTGGATCTGACGAGGCTGCAGGGCGAGGAACTCCGCCGGTTCCGGAAGCACATGCAACTCATCTTCCAGGATCCGTTCGCGTCGCTGAACCCTCGGATGACGGTGCTCGATATCATCGGCGAGCCGCTGAAGGCCCACCGATACGGATCGAAGAAGGCCATCGAGGATCGGGTGAAGTGGCTGACGCAGGCGGCGGGGCTGCAGGTGGAATTCCTGCGGCGGTATCCGCACGCGTTCAGCGGGGGCCAGCGCCAGCGGATCGGGATCGCCCGGGCGCTCGCGCTGAATCCGAAGCTGATTGTCTGCGATGAGCCGGTGTCGGCGCTGGATGTGTCGGTGCAGGCCCAGATCGTGAATCTGCTGAAGGACTTGCAGGAGCAGTTCGGGCTGACGTATCTGTTTATTGCGCACGATCTGTCGGTGGTGGAGAACATCAGCAACCGGGTGGCGGTGATGTATGCGGGCCGGCTCGTGGAGTTGTCCGAGACGCTGGAGTTGTTCAGCGCGCCGCGGCATCCGTACACGGAAGCACTGATGAACGCGCTGCCCATTCCCGATCCGAGGGCGAAACGGGAGCGCATCGTGCTGAAAGGGGAGGTGGCGGATCCGTCAAACCTCCCGGCGGGTTGCGCGTTTCATCCGCGATGCCGGTATTGCACAGAGGAGTGCAAGCAGGCGGTTCCGGCGTTGCGAGAAGTGAGTTCGGGGCATTTTGCCGCATGCCACCGCGCCGACGAGATCGAACCGAAGGGCGTGGCGCCCGGGTAGTCCGGCTTTCAGGGGAGCGCACATCATGAGACTGATCGCGGCGATAGCGTGGACGGGGGCGATTCTGGGCTTGGCGGGGCTGTCCGCGGCGGAGGATCCGCTGCGGGTGCAGGTGTATTCGTATGATGTGCCCGGGGAGCGGGCCTACTACGATCGGTTGGCGGAGGAGTTCGCCGGAAGCGCGAACGGCGGCCCGGTGACGATCGATCTCGGCACGTGGGACACGGCCCACGACGAGATCGCGGCGTGGTTCAAGGCGGGGGCGGGCCCGGATCTGATGGTGGTGCCCGACATCTGGCTGGTGGAGTTCGCCGAGTTCATCGAACCCTTCGACGGCTACCTGGAGCCGGGACTGCGCGACGCGTTCTTCGAGGTGCTCTACCGGAAGGGCGTCTATCAGGGCAAGCTGTTGGGGCTGGTGTGGGCGACGTCGACGAAGGCGTTGTTCTATCGGGCGGATCTGTTCCGCGAGGCGGGGCTGGAACCGCCGCGGACGTGGGCGGAGCAGCTCGGGGCGGCGGTCGCCCTCAACGATCCGCCGGCGGTATACGGACTCGGCCTGCCGGGCGCGCGGGAGTATGAGACGGACGACAATTTCTTCTTCTACCTGTGGTCGGCGGGGGGCCGGTTCTTCGATGAGGACGGCCGGTGCGTCATCAACAGCGAGGCCGGTGTCAAGGCGCTGCGGTTCTATTGCGATCTGGTGAACAAGTACCACGTGACGCAGCCGGAGGTGACGACGTGGAGCCGGAAGCAGACGCGGCGGCTGTTCGAGCAGGGGCGGCTGGCCATGTTCGCGACGGGGCCGTGGGGTGTCGAGCAGTTCCGCAAGAATGCCCCGGGCATCGAGTTCGGCGTGGTGCCGCTGCCGGTGGACAAAGAGCAGGTGACGCAGATCATCACGGATCACATGGTGCTGGCCGCGTACTCGCCCCGTAAGGAAGCGGCGGCGCGGTTTCTCGACTTCGCCTACCAGGACGAGCGGCGGCTCGCGTTTGCGAAGCTGGGCCTGTTGCCCGAGAAGGAGACGGTTGCGGCGGACGCCTACTTCCAGAACGATCCGGCCTGGAAGGTGTTCGTCGATGTGATCCCCTACGGGCACAGCGCGCCGTTGATCCGATGGGAGAAGATCGGCATTGCGATCCGGGAGGCCATGTATCAGGCGCTGAGCGGGCGGAAGACGCCGGAACAGGCGCTGAACGACGTAGCGGCCGAGATCGACGGGCTCGTGGCGGAGGGGCGGTAGAGCCGGCGCGGCCTATGTGTTCCGCAGATCGAGGACGCGCTTGGCCTTGCCGGGGGTGCGCTCGATGGACTGGGGCTCGACGAGTTCGACGTTCACGTGAATGCCGGCAACCACCTGAATCTCGCGATCGATGCGCTCGCGCAGGGCCTGCATCTGGCTCATCTTGTCAGAGAACACCTCGGGCCGCATTTCGACGCGTACGGTGACGACATCGAGGGCGCCGGGGCGCTCGATGAGGATCTGATACTGGGGCGCGACGCCTTCGACGCGGAGCAGGGCCTCCTCGATCTGGGACGGGAATAGGTTGACGCCGCGGATGATGAGCATGTCGTCGGTCCGGCCGACGATGCGGCTCATGCGAACGGTCGTACGGCCGCACGGGCAAGGGGAGGCATTGAGGGCGGCGATATCGCGGGTGCGGTAGCGGATGATGGGCATGGCCTGTTTCGTCATGGCGGTGAAGACGAGTTCGCCGTACTCGCCCTCGGCAACCGGTTCGAGGCTGTCGGGATCGAGGCACTCGACGATGAAATGATCTTCCTGGATGTGCATGCCGTCACGGGCGGCGCAATCGCCGCTGACGCCGGGCCCGATCACTTCGCTGAGGCCGTAGTTGTTGAAGGCCATGAGCCCGAGTTCCCGTTCGATGCGCTCGCCCATGTCCTGCGTCCAGGGCTCGCCGCCGAAATGGGCGAACTCGAGGGGCAACTCGCGTGGATCGAGGCCTTGTGCGCGGGCGACCTCGGCGATCTGGAGGGCGTAACTCGGGGTGGACACGAGCACTTGGGCGCCGAGATCCTGCATGAGCATGATCTGGCGCGGGGTGTTGCCGGAGCTGACGGGGACTACGGTGGCGCCGACGCGCTCGACGCCGTAATGGAGGCCGAATCCGCCGGTAAACAGGCCGTATCCAAAGGCGATGTGGACGGTGTGCTCCGGGCGAAGCCCGCCGGACACGAGGAACCGGGCGCAGAGATCCGACCACAGGGCGAGATCGTCTTTGGTGTAGGCGACGAAGGTGGGGCGGCCGGTGGTGCCTGAGGAGCCGTGGATGCGCACAACCTTCTCGCGGGGCACCGCGAGGAAGCCCAGGGGATAGTGCTCGCGGAGGTCGGCCTTGGTGGTGAACGGAAGCCGGCGCAGATCGTCGAGAGACTGGATGGCGTCGGGTGTCACCTTCTCGCGCGCGAAGGCCTCTTTGTAGAACGGAACCTGGGCGACACGGGCGACGCAATCGCGGAGGCGTTCGACTTGAAGGGCGCGGAGTTGATCGCGCGGGAGGGACTCAGCATCGTTCCAGATTCGGTTCTCGATAGCGAAACGGGATTCCATGGGGCCTCTTCAGTCCACCAGAAGGCGGGGCGGCCGGCAGGGCCGCCCGGCCCGGGTGCGTGTTGGGGTGGATTATTCGCCGGCTTCGGCAAACAACTCCACACTCTCGACGATATTGACGCCTTTTTCCGTGATGGTGCGGAGGGCCTCGTCGGGATCGTCGAAGCGGAACACCATGACGGCCCGATCGCCCCGGCGGAACGTGAAGGCGTACATGTATTCGATGTTGATGCCGCACTGATCGACGACGTCGAGGAGTCCGGCGAGGCCGCCGGGCCGATCGGGGACTTCGACGGCGACGACTTCGGTGATCTTGACGACGCAGCCGGCCTTTTCGAGCACATCGCGGGCGCGCTCCCAGTCGCGCACGATAAGGCGCAGGATGCCGAATTGCTGGGTGTCGGCGAGGGAGAGGGTGAGGATGTTGATGCCCGCGTCGGCCAGAATCTGGCAGGGAACCTTCATGTGGGCGGGCTTGTTTTCGAGGAAGAGCGAAAGCTGGTTAATCTTCATGGCTACCCCCAACGCGTTTTCCGGTGTCTGGTTTTCTCCGGTGGTTCATTGTACAGCAACGCCTTGTCGGTTTGGTTCGTCTAGATCTCCCGCTTATCGATGACGCGTTTGGCCTTGCCCTGGCTGCGCTCGATGGTGTGCGGCTCAACCAGGCGCAGGTCGACGCGAATGCCGATGGTGTTTTCGATGGCGTGGGCCAGCTTGCCCTTGAGTTCTTCGATGGCGCCGACGCGGTCGCTGAAGTAGTCGCCGGTAACCTCGATCTCGACGGCCATGCGATCGAGCCCGCCTTCCCGGGTGAGGATGATCTGGTAGTGGGGCAAGGTGCCGTCCACTTCGAGAAGGGCCGATTCCACCTGGGACGGGAACACGTTGACGCCACGGATGATGAACATGTCGTCGCTGCGGCGGCCGATACGCCTGATGCGGCGGACGGTGCGGCCGCAGCGGCACGGCTCGGCGATCACCGAGGTGATATCCCGGGTGCGGTAGCGGATGACGGGCATGGCGCGCTTGCTCAAGGTGGTGATGACGAGTTCGCCTTCTTCGCCGTCGGGCACGGGCTCGCAGGTGTCGGGATCGATGATCTCGGGGTAGAAGTGATCCTCGAAGATGTGGAGGCCTTCCTGGGCCTCGCACTCGCTGGCCACACCGGGCCCGATGATCTCGGACAGGCCGTAGATGTCGTAGGCTTTGATGCCGCCGGCCTTCTCGGCGTGCCTGCGCATGGCGTCGCTCCAGGGCTCGGCACCGAAGATGCCGGCCCGGATGGGGAGTTCGCGGACGCTGACGCCCAGTTCTTCGGCCCGTTCGAGGAGGTGGACGAAGTAACTGGGGGTGCAGCAGATGGCGCTGACGCCGAAGTCCTTCATCACCATGATCTGGCGATCGGTGTTGCCGCCGGAGATGGGGATCACGGTGGCGCCGAGGCCCTCGGCGCCGTAGTGGGCGCCGAGTCCGCCGGTGAACAGGCCGTAGCCGTAGGCGTTCTGGATGATGTCGCCTTCATGCAGCCCGCAGGCGGCGAAGGTACGCACCATGACACTCGTCCAGACGTCGACGTCGTCCTGGGTATAGGCGACGACGGTGGGTTTGCCGGTGGTGCCGCTGGACGCGTGGAGGCGGACGACGTCGCGCATGGGGGTGGCGAAGAGGCCGAAGGGATAGCTGTCGCGGAGGTCGGCCTTCACGGTGAAGGGGAGTCTGGAGACGTCTTCGAGCGAATTGATCGACTCGTCGGTGATGCCGCGTTCGTCGAAGCGGTCGCGGTACAGATCGACGTGGCTGTAGGCTTGGTGCAGTCTCGCTTTGAGACGGCTGAACTGGAGTTGCCGGAGTTGCTGGACGGGCAGGTAGTCCATGGCGCTCTCCGGATTGAACGTCCCGCACTGATCACAACTCATTGGATCGTCTCCCCCTTGTTCTCCTGACGGAGCGCGCCAGCCGGCTCAATCGGCACCGATAAGTCGCGTGACGTAGCCCATCAGTTTTTCTGCGGCCCTTCCCCGTTCAAACACGTGTATGTTGGCATCTTGCGCCTTTTCGGGGAGGTTGGCGCGGATTGCGTCGAGCCAGTCCTCCTCCGGGATCTCCAGGTGTGCACTCAGTGCGCCGAGCATGGCCACGTTGAGCGTCCGGTTGGCACGGATCCGTTCGAGGCGATCGTCATCGTAGAGTTCGCTGGCGGCGAGGAGCACGCCGCCCGGCCGGAGCCGGGGGCGGTTGACGGCGGCCTCGCTCTCTTCGAGCACGAGGAGGTAGTCGGCCTCGGCCGGGGGCACCATGGGGCTGAACACCTCGGCGCCGTAGCGGACGTCGCTCGTCACCGAGCCGCCGCGCTGGCTCATGCCGTGGACTTCGCTCTTCTTGACGTCGAATCCGGCGCGAAACGCGGCGCCGGCGAGGATCTCGGAGGCCTTGACGACGCCCTGGCCGCCGAGTCCGGCAATGACGATATTGGTTACGGAATCAGTCATCTGCGTTGCTTGCTCTTGTTGGTGCGTTTCCGGCGCGCCATGATGGCACATGGGCTCCGGGTGATAATGACCGTCAGCTCGTTTTGTTCTAAACTCTCGCGGATCAGGTTTTCAAGTTGCGTCACGCTCTGGGTGGGATCGATGACGTGAACGTTGCGGATCCCGATGGCGCGGCAGAGGTCCTCGTACACGACTTGATTCGTGCGTTCGTGATCGAGGGTGCGGCCGGTGCCGGGGTGTTCCTGGGCGCCCGTCATGGCGGTGGTGCCATTGTCGAGAATCAACACGACGTGCCCGGTTTCGGGCGGATTGTACACCATCTCGACGAGGCCCGTGATGCCGCTGTGGATGAAGGTGCTGTCGCCGATGACGCTGACGACGCGCCGGGCCTCTTCGGGCGGGAGTACGTGGCGCAGTCCGAGGCCCACCCCGATGCTCGCCCCCATGCACACGCAACTGTGGATCGCCTCGTAAGGGGGCAACACGGCCAGGGTGTAGCAGCCGATGTCACCGGACACCACGCATCCGAGATGCGACAATGCCTGAAACACCGGCCGGTGGGAACAGTCCGAGCAGAGCCGGGGCGGTTTGCCGGGGGGCAACTCGGGTTCCGGCGAGCAGTCGTCCGCGAGGATCCGGCGGACCCGGTCGGCGGTGAGTTCGCCGAACCGGAACCGGTCGCGCTTGGCGTCGACGGCGATCCCGGCGGCGCGGATCGCGTCGGCCAGGCAGGCCTCCCCCTCTTCGATGACCACGCAGCGCTCGACAGAGCCGGCGAAGGCGCGGATCGCCCCCATGGGGAGCGGATGGCTCATGCCGAGTTTGAGGAACGAGGCGTCCGGCGCGGCTTCACGGGCATGGACGAAGGTCACCCCGGAGGTGATGATGCCGAGGGCGGGGTCGCCGTCGATCCGGCGGTTCACGGGGGCCTGCTCGGCCCAGGACGCGATCTGGGCCAGTTTCTCGCGCAATCTGCGGTGGGCGGGCCGTGCGAAGGCGGGAATCATGGTGCGGCCGCGCAGATCGGGCTCGTAATGGGGCCGTTTCGGGGGTGGCACATCGCACCGGGGCG
>JAFGTL010000480.1 GCA_016934125.1 Candidatus Hydrogenedentota bacterium | reverse complement strand
TCGAGGGCGAGCAGGTAGCGCTCTTCCACGGCCAGGAAGGCGTCTGCTCCCTCGGTGTCGATGATATCCTGAAGCCGGCGGCCCTCGGCGGCCTGGATCCGCACGTCGACGTCGATGAAGCTGCGCGAGAGCGCTTTGGCCAGCAACACGCCTACGGTGCTCTTGCCGACGCCCGGCATGCCGATGAGCACGATGCTCTTGTCGCGATTCACGATGGCTCTCCTCATGGCGCCCCTTGTGAGCCCGGTTCGGGGGCGCAGAAGCAGGATGCGCGCCGTCTCGCGGGCAGTGTATCAGATCTGCCCGCACCCGGGGCGAATGGCCTGGCCGGCCGGCCCGCCCGGCGTCCGGTGGGCCACAAGAGGGGCTTGTGCCAGTACAACCGGAATCCGGGTTCATTGCAACCGCGGCTGGCGTATGGCACAATCCTTTTTTCGAGGACGTAGGGAGAAGCACAATGGCAAAGAAGAAGTCCGGTACGTCACGGTTGAGCGTGAAACCCATCAACACCGTCGCGGAACTCGAGAAGCGTCTGTCTGAGCCCACGCGGGGCGTAATCGAGGCGGTGGGCAAGCTCAAGGGCGATCTGCTCATTCTGGGCGTGGGCGGCAAAGTGGGGCCGACGCTCGGGCAGATGGCCGCCAAGGCCGTGGCGGAATCGGGCGTCAAGCGGAAGGTGATGGGCGTGTCGGCCGTGTACGACAGGGGAGTGCGCGAGCGCCTTGAGAAGCTGGGCGTTCAGACGATCAAGGCCGATCTGCTCGCCGATGGCGCATTGGACAAGCTGCCCGACGCCGAGAACGTGATCTACATGTGCGGGCAGAAATTCGGCTCGACGGGTGCGGAGTGGTTTACGTGGGGCATCAACGTGATGCTGGCCGGGCTGGCGGCGCGGCGGTATCGCAAATCGCGGATCGTGGCGTTTTCGTCGGGCAACATCTATCCGTTCGTGCCGCTGAGTTCGGGCGGGGCGACGGAAGCGACGCCGACGTCGCCCATCGGCGAGTACGCCATGTCGTGCCTGGGCCGGGAGCGGATGTTCGACTACGTGGCACAGGCCGAGAAGACGAAGATCCTCCACTACCGGCTGAATTACGCCGCCGAACTGCGCTACGGCATCGTGTACGACATCGGAAGCAAGGTGTGGCAGGGCGCGCCCATCGACGTGACGATGGGGAATGTGAACGTGGTCTGGCAGGGGTATGCGAACGCGGTGGCGCTCCAGAGCCTGGCACTGGCCGCTTCGCCGGCGCGGATTCTGAACGTGGCCGGCCCGGAGCTGGTGTCGGTGCGATGGATGGCGGGCCGGTTTGCCGAGTTGATGGGCAAGAAGGCGAAGGTGGTGGGCGAGGAGGCCCCGACGGCGCTGCTCAGCAATGCGACACAATGCCACAAGCTGTTCGGGTATCCGGCGGTGGGTGCCGACACGTTAATCGAATGGGTGGCGCACTGGATCATGTCGGGCGGCGCCTCGCTGGGCAAACCGACGCATTACGAAACGCGGGATGGGAAGTTCTGACATGGCCAAGCCGATGCCTCCCGATGATGTCCTCGATCTCATCCGCCGCGGTACGGTGATTCCGGCGCATCCGCTTGCGCTGACGGCTGAGCGGAAGCTGGACGAGCACCATCAGCGCGCGCTGACGCGCTACTACTGCGCGGCCGGGGCGGGCGGCGTGGCCGTGGGCGTGCACACGACGCAGTTCGAGATCCGGCAGCCCGAGCACGGCCTGTTCCGGCCGGTGATCGAGCTGGCCGGCGAGACCGTGGACGAATGCGTGAAGTCGATGCGCCGCCGGATCATCAAGGTGGGCGGGGTGTGCGGCAAGACGCCGCAGGCCCTCGAGGAGGCCTCGTTCCTGGCCGGCTCGGGCTATCACGTCGGCCTGGTGAGCCTGGCGGCCCTCGCGGATGCGACCGTGGACGAGTTGATCGATCACTGCCGGGCCGTGGCGGAGGCGATCCCGATCATGGGATTCTACCTGCAGCCCGCGGTGGGCGGGCGGATGCTGCCGGCGGAGTTCTGGCGGCGATTCGCCGAGATCGAGAACGTGGTGGCCATCAAGATGGCGCCGTTCAATCGCTACCAGACGCTGGACGTCGTCCGCGGCGTGGCCGAAGCGGGCCGGGCGGGCGAGATCGCGCTGTATACGGGCAACGACGACAACATCGTCGTGGACTTGTTGTCGACATACCGGTTCAACGTGGACGGCAGGCGCGTGCGCCAGCGCATCGTGGGCGGGCTGCTTGGGCATTGGGCGTGCTGGACGCGGCACGCCGTGCACCTCTTCGAGGAATGCCAGCACATCGCCGCGGCGGGCGAAGGCGTGCCGCCGGGGCTGCTGACGCGCGCCATCGAGGTGACGGACTCGAATGCGGCGTTTTTCGATGTGGCGAACGGGTTCGCGGGCTGCATTGCGGGCATTCACGAGGTGCTCGTCCGACAGGGCCTCATGGCGGGGGCGTGGTGCCTGAATCCAAACGAGGTACTGTCGCCGGGGCAGAAAGAAGAGATCGATCGCGTCTACGAAGCGTATCCCCACTTGAGCGATGATGCGTTTGTGGCAAAACACCTCGACGACTGGCTCAAATAGGCGCCCTTCGGCCGGCCGCCTGCGGAGATCCCCATGGAATTCGGCATTGTCACCGACGAATTGAGCCAGGAGCCGCGCGAAGCCATCGAGCTCGCCCTGGGTTGGGGGATCCGCCGGTTCGAGATCCGGAACATTCGGGGCGTCCGGTTTCCGCGGTTCACGGACGACACGCTGGACGAGTTGGCCGCCCTGCGCGAGGAATACGACATCCGGTATACGGCCGTATCGCCGGGCTTCTTCAAATGCCACCTCGACGACGACGCCCACATCGACTACGCCCTGGGCGATGGCCTCGATCTCACCATGGACTTCATGGAAGGCTGCGACGTGGATCTGATGATCTGTTTCGGGTTCGAATTGGCGACAGGGGCGGACGGGCCGGCCGTCGAACTGCTCCAGCGCCTGGCCGATCGCCTCGGCGAGCGGGACTTCGGCGCGGGCGTGGAGAACGAGACGCACTGCAAGTTCAACACGCCGGAACGCATCGCCGCGTTGCTGGAGGCGGCCGGGCGGCCCAATCTCGGGGCGAACTGGGATCCCGGCAACCTCAAGGAGGGCGCCGCGGAAGGGTTTCCGGGCGGATACGAGTGCGTCAGGCCGTGGATCGTGAACGTCCACGCCAAGGACGTGGCCGTGCTGGCCGATGGGACGACGGAATGGCGGAGGATCGGGGAGGGCGTCTGCGACTGGCGCGGGCAGATGGAGGCGCTGGCGCGGGACGGCATCGTCGAGCACGTGACCATCGAGAGTCATTGCGGCCCGGCCGACGAGGCCGGCCGGCACAATCTCGCGGCGTTGCGTTCGTATCTGGACTCGTAGGCCGCGGGGCGCCGCACCGGCAGAAAGGGGCGACAGGCCGTGGGACACGTAATCCTATCCATGGGCCTGGGCATCCTGTGTCTGTGCGGGGCGTTCGCGGCGGGGGCGGAGGAGGGCGGATCCATCCGGATGGATGAACCGGCGTTTTTCCGGGCCCTCGAGCTCGATGCGGCAGAACTGGGCGCCGTGCGGGCCGCCGTCGATGCGGAGGACTGGGCCGGGGCGCGGGCGGCGTTTGTGGGCCATCTGAAAGCGCGTGAACGGCCGCGCTGGCACCGGGATTGGCGGGAGCGGCCACGCACCCCTACGCCGCCCGGGAAGCCGGGCAAGAACCAGCGGATCGCCGACGATGCGCTCGAGCACCGATTCACGTCGACGGGCCTCGCACACGAGTTTGACGGGCCGATTGACTGGGCGCACAACCCAACGGCCGAGCCCGACTCGGAACGGGCGCACAATCCGGAGTGGACGTGGCAGTTCAACCGGCACCCGTTCTGGCAGTCCCTGGGGTGGGCGTACTGGGAGACGGGCGACGAGCGGTACGCCGAGGAATTCGTCCGCGAGATGACAGACTGGGTGCGCGCGAACCCCGTGCCGGAACCCAGGGCGGATCAGGCGCGGTTCTCGCGGTGGCGCACCATCGAGGCGGGCATCCGGATGGGGCACTCGTGGCCCGACGCGTTCGCCCTGTTCCTGTCGTCGCCGAGCTTCAGCGATGAGGCGGTGGTGACGATGGTGCGAAGCATGGCGGAGCACGCGCGCTATCTCCTGGCGCACCCCACCAAGGGCAACTGGCTCACCATGGAGATGAACGGGTTATACACGGTGGGGGCTCTGTTTCCGGAACTGCGCGAGTCGGCGGCCTGGCGGCGGTTTGCGGCGGAGCGCCTGCGGACGGAGTTGGACACGCAGTTCTACCCGGACGGCGCCCAGAAGGAACTGGCGCCCGGATACCACTTCGTCGCCCTCGAAAACACGCGGTGCGTGCTGCGCCTCGCCCAACTGAACGGTCTCGAAGTGCCGGCGGGGTACGCGGCGTCGATGGAACGGCTCTACACCTACCCGCTGATGCTGATGACGCCCGATCGCGGGCTGCCGCCGTTCAACGATTCGAGATGGCGGGCCAACGGGCTGCCCCGGCGAATGGCGGAAGGGCACGGCCATTTCCCGGCGCGCGACGACTTCCTGTGGGTGGCCACCGACGGCAAGGAGGGCCGGCCGCCCGCGGAGACTTCCCACGCATTTCCCTATGCGGGGTACGTGATCCAACGGAGCGGCTGGGATCGCGACGCGCGCTACCTGGCGTTCGATGCGGGCCCCTTCGGCACAGGGCATCAGCACGAAGACAAGCTGAATTTCGTGCTCATGGCCTATGGCCGCCGCCTCATCGTGGAAGGCGGCATCTACATGTACGACGCGTCGCCGTGGCGGCGGTATGTGCTCGGGCCGTACGCGCACAATGTCGTGTTCGTGGACGGCCTCGGCCAGAACCGGCGCGCCGCGCCGGAGACGCGCGAAGCCGCGGAGCCGTTGCCGTTCGTCTGGCACACGACGGATCGCGTCGACTACGCCCAGGCCTCGTATGGCGGCGCGTCCGAAGGATACGGCCAGGAGCCGCAGTGGATCGCCACGCACACGCGCCGGATCCTCTTCGTCAAGAACGGCGCCGACGCGCCCG
>JAFGTL010000479.1 GCA_016934125.1 Candidatus Hydrogenedentota bacterium | reverse complement strand
TGGCCGTGGGCGCCGCGGCAGGGTGGGCGGCCTTCCTCGGTTTGGGCAGCCTCGCGGCCGCCTACGCGCTGCGGCCCTCATTTTTCGCGGCGGTCGTGGCCTACATGGCCCTCATCGCCGCGTACAGCCTTGTCCTGAAACGGATTGTGCTGATCGATGTGCTTGCCGTCGCCATGGGGTTCGTGATCCGGGCCATTGCGGGCGCGTTGGTGCTCGACGTGGTGTTCTCGAACTGGCTCGTGGTGTGCACACTGTTCCTGGCCCTGTTCCTGAGCCTCGGGAAGCGCCGCCACGAGATCGAGTTGCTGGAGGAGGAGGCCGTGGGCCACCGGGAGGTGCTCGGCCACTACACAGTTCCCTTTCTGGACGCCCTGATCCTGATTACGGGCGGCTCGGCGCTGCTGTCCTACACGATCTACACGTGTTCGCCGGAAGTGGTCGAGCGGCTGGGCACGGACAAACTGTATCTCTCCCTCCCCTTTGTCATCTATGGCCTGTTTCGCTATATGTACCTCGTCCATTTGGAGGGAAGCGGCGGCGATCCGAGCAGGACTCTCGTGAACGATCTGCCCACGCTCGTTACCGTCCTTCTCTGGGGCGTCACCAACGTCGCCATCATCTACTGGGGTTCCATATCATGAGCAAAGTCGCCGTTCTCAAGACGCAGCCCGATACCGTGATTGAGGACTACAAGCGCCTCCTCGATCTGGCCGAGTTCGAGCGCCATATCCCGAAGGACAAGCCCGTCATCCTCAAAGACAACATCTCCTGGCACTTCCTGTTTCCGGGGGCCAACACAACGCCGTGGCAACTCGAGGCCGTGATCCAGTACTTGCTGGATCACGGGTATACGGACATCTCGGCCGTTCACAACAAGACGGTGGTGATCGATGCGCCCAAGGGGCAGCGGCTGAACCGGCTCGACGTCGTGTATCGGAAATACGGCATTCCGGAACTCCACAACTACGATCCGGCCCACATGAAGTGGATCGTGTACAAGCCGAAGGCGAAGATGCTCGCCCTCGACGCGATCTACCCCGAGGGCTTCCGGATCCCCGACTACTTCGTTGGCAAGAGCATCATCCATCTGCCGACGGTGAAATGCCACATCTACACGACGATGACGGGCGCCATGAAGAACGCCTTCGGCGGCCTGCTCAACACGAAGCGCCACTACACCCATTCGGTGATTCATGCCACCCTCTGCGATCTCCTGGCCGTTCAGCAGGAGATCCATCCCGGCATCTTCGCCGTTATGGACGGAACCACCTGCGGCAACGGGCCAGGCCCCCGCTGCATGGCGCCGGAGCGGAAGGACTACATCCTGGCCAGCGCCGACAGCGTGGCCATCGACTGCGTGTCGACGCACCTCATGGGCCTGGATCCCGCCAAGGTGAAATGCGTGTGGAAGGCGGGCCAACTGGGCTTGGGCTGCGGCAAGTTCGACGACATCGACGTGGTCGGGGAGGATATCTCGGACGTCAACTTCGGATTCGACGTGGGCGCCACGTTCGCGAGCCGGGTGGGCCACCTCGTGTGGTTCGGGCCGTTGAGGCGGTTGCAGAAGCTCTTCTTCCACACGCCGATCGTCTACATCTTCGTGCTCGGCTCATACCTCTATCACGACTACTTCTGGTATCCTCTCAAGGGCAAGCCCATCCTGCGGGAATGGCTCACCACCCCGTGGGGACAGCGTTTCGAGTCCTATGGCGCCGCCGAGTGGGCCGGCGAGCCCGGGCCTGCCGGAAAGGATACGACTCCGCGATGATTCCCTCCCTGTCAGACGTGGATGTGCTCCAGTGCGCGGAGCGCGTCGTCGCGCTCGTGCTGGGCGGCGGGCAAGGCAGCCGGCTGTATCCCCTGACGGCGGAGCGGGCGAAGCCGGCCGTGCCGCTCTGCGGCCGCTACCGCCTGGTGGATATCCCGCTGAGCAACTGCATCCACTCCGGCATCCGCCGGATCTTCGTGCTCACCCAGTTCAACAGCGCGTCGCTCAACCGCCATATCACCAAATGCTACACCTTCGACTCGTTCTCGAAGGGGTTCGTCGAGATCCTGGCCGCGGAGCAAACCGATGAGAGCGGCGGCTGGTTCCAGGGCACGGCCGACGCCGTGCGCCAGCACCTCCGTCACATCTGCCGCCTCGGCGCCAGCCAGTACCTCGTGCTGTCCGGCGATCAGTTGTATCGCATGGACTACCGCGCGCTCATGGCCACCCACCTCCATCGAAAGGCGGACATCACCGTCGCCGTACTGCCGGTGGACAGGCGCGCCGCGTCCGGGTTCGGAATCCTGAAAGTCCGCGAAGACGGGCGGATCGTCGACTTTGTCGAGAAGCCGAAGCGGGACGATGAGCTTGGACGCCTGGTGACGGCACCGACGGGATTCGGGGCCGAGGGCATCGTGCCCGGCGCGAAGGAATATCTCGCGTCGATGGGCGTCTACATTTTCCGGCCGGAAGTGCTCGAGGCCATCTTGAGGGAGAAGCGGGAGTGGGTGGATTTCGGGCACGACGTGATCCCGAAATCGCTGGGAACGCACGATGTGCATGCCCATCTGTTCACGGATTTCTGGGAGGACATCGGGACGGTGCGTTCGTATTACGAAGCGAGCATGAGCATGACGCGGCCCGATCCGCCGTTCCAGTTCCACGAACCCGATCGCCCCATCTATACGCGGCCCCGCTACCTGCCGGGAACGCTCGTGCACGATTCGTCCATCACGGACTCGATCATCTGCGAGGGATGCCGTATCTCGCGGGCGCAGATCTCACACTCCATTATCGGAATCCGCACCATCATCATGCCCGACGTAACCGTGGATCGCAGCGTCATCATGGGCGCGGACTTCTACCGCGACGAGAGCGCGACGCCCGGCATTCCCATCGGCATTGGGCAGGGCTCGTGTGTGTCCGGGGCCATCGTCGACAAGAACGCCTGCATCGGCACCCACGTCGTCATCCGCGGGGCCGACGGCCTCGAGGACGGCAGCGGCGAAGGATTCGATGTCCGGGATGGGATCGTCGTCGTGCGCAAGAACGCCGTGATTCGGGACGGCGCGCGGATAGGAGCGGTGAAGTAGCGGTGTCAACGGAGCATGCCCGGCAGCGGGAATTCGGGTGGATGGAGGCGCTCTCCATCCTCCTGGCCATGATCGGCGTTCAGTTGTCGAGCGAGATCTTCGCCATGTGGGGCATGTTGTTCTACTCGCCGCCCGGCGGTACGGGACGCACGATCTATGTCGCCGTCGGCCTCGTGTGGATCATCTTCGTGGCCGGCCGCGTGTTCGATGCCATCACCGACCCCCTCATCGGCTCGTGGTCGGACAACACCGCCACCAAGGCAAGCTGGTGGCGTCTCGTGCGGATCGACGGTCGACGGCGCCCCTTCATCTTCTGGGGGGCCATTGCCATGACGTTCACGGCGATCGCCTTCTGGTTCCCGCCCGTCCGGGGCGAGTCTATCGCGAATCTGCTGTACGCCACCGTGGTCGTATGCCTGCATTGGCTGTTCTTCACGATCTGCGTGGTGCCGCTGAACTCGCTCGCCCCCGAGATCGCCCGCTCGCGTCAAGGCCGCGTCCGGTTGGGCCAGTGGGTGGCGGTGGGCATGATCCTCGGCCTCGCCATCGCCAACATCGTGCCGCCCATCCTCATCGTGAAGCTCGATCCGGAACGGCAGCGCCAGGTAGAGGCGCTCCATGCGGCACGCGCCGCTGCCGCGACGGCGGCCTCGCCCAGTGAGGCGGAGACAAGCGATGCCGAGGAAGTCCACGAGACGTTCTCGTCCAAGGGTTATCAGCGCACCGCGGCGGTGTTTGCCGGTGTCTCGCTGGTGCTGTTCCTGCTCCCGGTGGTCTTCGTGCGGGAACGATACAAGTCCGATCCACGCCGGCCCAAGACGCCCCCTTTCAAGGAAATGCTCGAAGCGCTCAAGAACAAGGTGTTCCTGCGGTATCTGGCCGCGTTCTTCCTGTTTATGGTGGGCT
>JAFGTL010000478.1 GCA_016934125.1 Candidatus Hydrogenedentota bacterium | reverse complement strand
TCGCCTTCATCGACGCGGCCGAATCGGGCCGCGGGTTCGAGCAAGCCGGCTTCCTCGCGGGCAAAAGCGCCTGGCTCGTCATCGCCATCACCTTGGCGGGCGGGCTGTTACTCAACCTGACGCCCTGTGTTCTCCCGCTCATTCCCGTCAACCTGGCCATCATCGGCGCCGGCGCCCAGTCCGGCTCGCGCGGGCGCGGGTTCCTGCTGGGCGGCACCTACGGCGCGGGCATCGCCTTGCTGTACGGCGCGCTCGGGTTGATCGTCGTGCTCGGGGCGAGTTCGTTCGGCGCCATCAACGCCTCGCCCTGGTTCAACTTCGCCATCGCCGCCATCTTCGTCCTCCTGGGCCTGGCCCTGTTCGATCTGTTTCTCATCGATTTCACCCGGTTCCAGGCCAAGATCGGGCTCAAACCGGCCCACGGCGCGTTCCTCTTCGCCTTCTTCATGGGCCTGATCAACGCGCTCCTTGCCGGGGCCTGCGTGGCGCCCGTGGTCATCATGGTGGTGCTCTACTCCCAGGACGCGTACGCGAAAGGCGCCACCGTGGCGCTGGCGCTGCCGTTCCTGCTCGGGGCCGGCATGGCGCTGCCCTGGCCGCTGGCCGGCGCGGGCCTGTCCCTCCTGCCCAAGCCGGGGAAGTGGATGGTGCGCGTCAAGCACGCCTTCGGCGTGTTCATCCTGGCCATGGCCGTCTACTACGGCTACCTCGGGGCCTCCTTGTTCAGCGAACGCTACCTCGTCGATCCCGAAGCGGTGCGGGCCAGTGCCCACGAATCGGACGAGGACGGCTGGGTGGCCTCACTCGAGGAGGGACTCGCCCTCGCGGCAGCGGAGAACCGGCCCGTGCTGATCGACTTCTGGGCCACCTGGTGCAAGAACTGCCTCACCATGAACAAGACCACCCTGAAAGACCCCGGCGTTCAGGAGCGGCTCGCGGAATACGTGAAGATCAAGTTCCAGGCCGAAATCCCGGATCAGCCGCCCGCCCGGGACGTGCTCAGCCGGTTCGACTACGTCGGCCTGCCCCACTACGCCATCCTCGAACCGCCGGCATGACACCGCGTCTGCGTCCGGCAGAAAACCGGCGTGGACAGCGAACTTGACAAGGGCATGTCCGTACGGGACAATGGAGGGCAGGACGGCTTTTCGTTCCGACAAGCTTCGGAGGGGGGTATCGCGGGGGACCTCAAACACAAGACGAGGTCTCCCCACGTCTGTCAGTCTCGTTGCCCGTCCTCTTCGTTTTCCGCCAACCGGTGATCCATCTGCAGGGCCGGTTCGGCTTCGGCCGGATGGCCCAGGATGCGCGCCGGCACGCCCGCAGCGGTGCAATGGGCGGGCACGTCCGTCAGGACGACGCTGCCCGCGCCGATCTTGGCCCCTTCGCCGATCTCGACGTTGCCGAGGATCTTGGCGCCGGCGCCGATCAGCACGCCCTTACGCACCTTGGGATGCCGATCGCCCACCTCCTTGCCCGTGCCGCCGAGCGTGACCTCGTGCAGCATGGACACGTTGTCCTCGACCACGGCCGTCTCGCCGATGACGACGCCGGTGGCGTGATCCATGAGGATGCCGCACCCGATCCGCGCCGCGGGGTGGATGTCCACGGCCAGCACCTGCGAGATCCGGCCCTGAAGGAACAGGGCGAGGGGCTCCCGGCCGCGTTCCCAGAAGTAGTGGGCGACGCGGTACGCCTGGAGCGCGTGAAACCCCTTGTAGAACAGGAGCGGCATCGAGTACCTCGGGCTGGCCGGATCGCGGCTGCACACGGCCTCGATGTCGGCCCGGGCCGCCCGGCCGATGGCAGGCCCGGCCGCGAAGGCCTCGTCGACGAGGTCGCGCAGGGCGAGGGCGGACATGGTGGTGCTCGCGAGCTTGGTGGCCAGCAGGAAGCTGAGCGCGTCCTCCAGGCGCCGGTGGTTGAGGATTACGCCGTGGAAGAAGTTGGCCAGCAGCGGCTCGCGCGCTGCGTCTTCAAGGGCCTCCCTGCGTATCGTGTCCCATACCGGATCCGTTGCGTGCTCGTTCATGGTTCACCTCCCGGCTTGTCGGCGGTAACCCGCCGAGCCGGTGGTAGTGTACCGCTACCCGTACGGCCTGTCGAGCCAGAACGTCTGGCAGCGAAGGGCGGCGCGTCGGAAGTCTTTGGCGATGTGCGGGTTCCGCTCGGCCCCGCAGCCCCCCCGAGGGGTGAGCCTTGCATGAGTGGGGCCGAGCTTGCCTCACGCGCCGCACCCTATGTTACGAGACGATTTGGGCCAAGGGTGTGGTTGTGGGCGGCCATGGCTTTGTGGTATTCAGAGGCGTGCGCCCCGGCCGTTCGGAGCGGAGACGGGGCTGCAGTCCTCTTCCATCCACACGAGGGAGGCGCGTCCGCCGCCTGGGAGGCCCAGATGGATCGGTACACGTTCGGCGAAATCTGCCGTGCACGGCGCATGAGTTGGGGATCCGTCTTGCTCCAGAACATCTCGCCCTACGCCGTGCGTATCATGGCGCGCGCGGGCTTCGACTGGCTTTGGATCGATAACGAGCATAGCTGGCACTCGTATGAGACCATCCAGGAGGCCGTTCGAACCGCCGAGGATGTGGGGATCGTGAGCATCCTTCGCGTGGCGCAGGGCGAGTACACCCGAATCGCCCAAGCCCTCGACATGGGCGTGGACGGCATCATTGTGCCCCGCGTCGAGACGCCTGAACAGGTGCGCTACATCGTCGACTGCGCCAAGTACCCCCCCGTCGGAAAGCGGGGGTTCGGACTCCGCCCGAGCATGATCGGCAGGCGGAGGGCGTCCATGGCGGAACGGATCGCGGATCAGAACGAACACCGGTTCCTGTTCTTCCAGGTGGAGAGCCGCCTCGCGGTGGACAACCTCGAGGCGATGCTGGATGCGGCCGACGGGCAGGTGGACGGCGTGTTCTTCGGGCCGGCGGACTTTCTGCTCGATCTCGGAAAGCCCGATGCGCCTGACGCGCCCGAACTGGAGGCGGCCGCCCGCGAAGCCGTGCGCATCTGCGCCGGGCGGGGCATCTCGAACGGGGTTCCCGTGGGCACGCTCGCAGACGCCAAACGGTGGCGCGACTTCGGATTCAACCTCATCACCTTCGGTAGCGAGGACGCGTTCCTGGCCAACGCCGCCGACGACGCCCGCGAGCAACTGCGCGCCATCGACGCGCCGTAACCCGGATCAGAGGAACCGTGCGCGCCCGGCGCGGCATTAATCACCGGAGCGGTGTGGATGGCGCCCACGCTGCCGTGGCCGCAGTTGCGAAATGGGTGCGCGTTGCTTAGAATCTGTAACATGTGTCTCCAGAAACACCTACGGGCGAGCGTTGTGTTCGCGGTTTGCCTGGCCGCCGGGGGCGCGTCCGCGGCCGGGCCGTATCCGCCGTTGGCGGTCGAGATTGCGCCCGATCACCCGCTGTTCATCTTCGACACGGCGGATCTCGATCCGGCGGATCCGTCCGCGTACGGCGACGGTGTAATCCGCGCGTGGGGGCGGCTGCCGGACGCGCTCAAGCCCTTTGCGGCGATGCTGGTGGCCATGCCCGGCAACGACGCCGAAGGCCGGCACCTGCGCTACCGGGCGCTGTTGCAGGTGCTCCGCGAGGCGGAGATTCCTACGGTACTCCGGCTCGCCGATGCCGACCTCGCACAGATCTACGACTTGGCGAAGACGGAGGAGTTGCTCCGCGACTTCACCTTCGTGAAGGGGATCCAAGCGGCGGATCTGCCCTTCGAGGAGTATCACCCCGGCGGGCCGCCGGGCGCACAGGCCACGCCCGCGGTGGTCGAGTGGCTGGTGGGCGCCATCGATGTGGCCGCCCGGTATGGACGCTTCATCGCCATCGAGCTCGATGAGATCCGGTGGCCGCGCGCCATGGCGAACGTTTCCGCCAAGCCGCTCTATGACAAGCTCGTCGAATGCCGCGGGTACGTGGTGCCTGTGGCCGCCTTCCGCGGGCCCCACACCATCGCCCAGCAGTCGGCCGCCATGGGACTCTGGCTCGAAGGGGCGGCCGCGCAATGGGGCGTCGCGCCGACCTCCGAGTGGTACCGCCAGGCGGGCTTCCTCGAGCCGGGCGTGTTCGGGCGGGGCGGCGCGCCGGGCGCCATGCCCAGCGATCTGTACAGCGCCATGATCCTGTGCGGCGCCATGACGGGCGCATCGGTGTATTCCTTCGCGCCCGGGAGCGACCTCTGGTTCGGCGAACGGCGGCATCATTGGGACTCGGCGATCGAGCCCACCTTGCGCCGCATCGTGTCGTACGGGCTCATCGCCCGCGACGATTTCGTCGCCAAGAAGGCCCAGGTTGCCTATCAGCTTGTTCCGGCACAGTCGCCGCAGGAGTTTCACCTCAACCTGCGCGACATTGACGGCGTACTCGATCAGGGCCTGTTGATTCGGGGCGCCTACGGCATGGAGCGGCCCGGGCAAGTGCCGGAGTTGATCCCGAACTCGGGCCGCCACTACTGGGTGCCGATTCTGTCACCGTATGCGCCGCAAGCCGCCATCGAGCAATTCGCCCGCGTGGTTCGGCCCGGCGCCATGACGTCCGCCGAGGCCTGGACGGAACTGCTCGATCGCTACTATCGGCCGGATGGACTGGGTTCGGCGTTCATCTGCCGGATCGGGCGGGGCCTGTTTGTGCTTCACACGCGCGAGAACCTGTATGAGACGCAGACATACCGCATCCCGAGCGCGCCCGCCCCGGTGCTCGGGCTGAAGGCGCTGCGCAACGAGGAGGGCGTGGAACTCACCTGGCCGTTTCGGGAGGGAGACGTGGCCTATCGCGTGCACCGGCGCGTGCTGCCCGACGGGGCGTTCGAAGTCGTGGCCAGCGACGTCGACACGCGCAGTTGGATCGATCACGAGGTGACACCCGAGCTGTCCGTGGCGTACAGCGTGACGGCCCTCACCAACGAGACGGCCCTGCGGGAAGGCCAGGTGAACTACGGCGACTCCCTCGCATTCAGCGTCGTCGAAAGTGAGATCGAGGAGGAGGTGGTGATCACGCCGCTTCTGGGGTACGGTAAAGGGCGCCCCCTCGAGCAGGCCGAGGATCCCCGGCCCGCCAGTCAGGAGTGGTGGCCCGGGCTCGAAGGACTCACCGAAGATCAGCGGCCCGTGGCCGAGGCGGTCGCCCAGCGGATCGAGGCGTGGGACAAGGCCTTCAGCAGCGAGGATCTGGACGGCGTCATGGATCTCTACGCCACCGACTACCAGGATCTTCAGGGCTGGCGGTTCCAGTACGCCCGGCGTGCATACCAGTGGTTCTTCGAACGCTATGGGGTGTGCAAGATGGATCGGCAGATCCGGGCGTGGGACTTCAGCCAGCTCGCGGGCTCGCAACAGGTGAGCGCGTTGCTTTACTGTCGGTTCCGGGGCGTCGCGCTCACGGATCCATCCGGCCTGATGGCCGATCCCCAGGCCTACTTCCCCCGGACGGACACCGGCGAGATCATGATCACGTTCGTTGAGCGGGAAGGGGCGTGGCGCATCCTCCGCACCGATCCCGCCCTGCCCAATTTCAAGGACATCCTGAGCTTCTCGGCCGGCCCCTATGACGCCTTCGCGCCGGGCCCCGACCTCTACGTCCGGTAGCGCCGCGGCGCTCCGGCCCTCACAGGCGGTTCTCTTCCCCCTTGAGGATCCGCTGGATGTTCGCGCGGTGCTTCACGACGACCAGTAGCGCAACCAGCGCAACCACGGTGCGCAGCACCGCATCATCGGGCAGCAGGTGCGCGGGCCACGTGGCCCCGGCGTGGGGAATGAGGAAGATCGCCACAGTCAGGGCCGCGGCGGCGCTGATGGAGCCGGCGCTCACCATGCGCGTGCAGGCGGCGACGGTGAAAAACACGGCGGCAGCGATGAGCGTGGGCAGGGGGCACAGGGCCAGGAACACGCCGGTGCTGGTGGCAACCCCCTTGCCCCCCTTGAACTTGAGGAACGCGGAGCAGGTGTGGCCCAAGATGGCTGCGAGGCCGCAGATCAACGCCGCATACGGCCAGGCACTCAACCGCGCCACCGCGAGCGTCGCCACAAGCCCCTTCCCGGCGTCGCCGGCCAGAGCGAGCGCGCCCAGCTTTTTGCCGAGCACGCGCATCGTGTTGGTGGCGCCGATGTTCTTGCTGCCGTGCTCGCGGATATCGACGCCGCGGAGCCACAGGCCGAGCAAGAGCCCCGTCGGCACGCTGCCGATCAGATACGACAGGGCCACAGCGAGCGTCGTCCAGGCGATTGTCACCGTCTCACTCCTGACGCGGCCGGGGCGAGCGGCCGGGCCCGGCAGGCGCCGGCCCGCCCCGCGGCGTCACTTGGCGGGCTCTCCCTCGCGCAGTTCGATGCGGATGGGAATCCCCTCGAACCCGTATTCCTGGCGCAACTGGTTCTCGATGAAGCGCAGGTATGCGAAATGGAACAGGCGTTTCTGGTTCACGAACAGCACGAAGGTGGTCGGTTGGGTGCTGGTTTGGGTGGCGTAGCGGATCTTCGCCACCTTCCCCCGCCGTGAAGCAGGAAGCGGGGTAGCGCGCAGTTTGTCCATGAACGCGTTGAGTTGGGCCGTGGGGATGCGCTTGCGCGCCTCGGCCGCGACGCGATCGACATACTCGAACGTCCGGTAGATGCGTTGCCGGTTCACGTTCGACACCGTCAAGGAGGGCACGTACTTCAGGAAAGGCGCCTTCAGATCGATCTCGTCGTCGAGCTTCTTGAACCGGGCCTTCTTGTCCTCAATGAGATCCCATTTCGTCCAGACGAGCACCATGGCGGTGCCGTTTTCCTTGACGTAGTCGAGAATGCGCTTGTCCTGCTCTGTCAGGCCTTCCGTTGCGTCCACCATCACGAGGCATACGTCGGCGCGCCGTACCGAGCGGAGGGCGCGGCTCACGCTGAATCGCTCGACGTGCCTGCGGATGGTGCCCTTCTTGCGCATGCCGGCCGTGTCGATGAGGAGGTAGTCCCTGCCCTGCCACTGGAACTCGATATCAATCGCGTCGCGGGTAGTGCCCGGAATCTCCGTGACGATGTTCCGTTCTTCGTTCAGGATCGCATTGATGAACGAGGACTTACCGACGTTCGGCTTGCCGATGACGGCCACCTTGGTGAGCAACTCGGGGGCCGTCTCGGAGTCCGTCTCGTCCTCCTCGGGCCGATCCGGCTCGGGGGCGGGCGGGGGCAGATGCTCCGCAATGGCGTCCATCAGATCGGCGATGCCCAGGTTGTGCGTTGCCGCGATTCCGTGGGGATCGCCCAAGCCCAACGCGTAGAAATCGGTGCGGTTGAGTTCGAGTTTGGGGTTATCGAGCTTGTTCACGGCGAGCACGACGGGCCGTCCGGTTCGGAACAGCGCGTCGCGGATCTCCTCGTCGCCGCGGGTGATCTCCTGCTGGCCATCCACCACAAACACAATCACCGTGGCCTCTTCGAGGGCCGCGCGCACCTGGCTCTGGATCTCGTGGGTGATGGGATCGGTAGGGTTCTCGACGATGCCCCCGGTATCCACGATGCGGAAGGGCCGCCCGTTCCACTCGCCCTTACCGTAGGCGCGATCCCGCGTGATGCCTTCCTCGGCGTGGACAATGGCGCTCTGCCGCCCGATGATCCGGTTGAAGAGCGTGGACTTGCCCACGTTGGGGCGGCCGCAGATCGCCACGAGCGGCGCGGTGCGTCGCCGGGCCATCAGGTTTCATCCTCGTTGCCCACCTGCCGCACTCCCGCGTAGAGGTAGTCGAAGAACGAGATCACCGAAATGGCCACGGTGGCCATGAGGAGCGGGTAGGCGAACCGCACCTCGAGGAGGACGCCGATGATAGACGCCATCTGGAACGTGGTGGTGAGTTTGCCGGAGATCCGGGGCCGGGGGCGGAACGGGCCGAAGTACTCGTTGATGAGGTATGAGCCCAACACGATGATGACGTCGCGCCCGAGGATGATCACGGGCATCCACCGCGGCACGGGCGTGGCCAGTTCCTGGTTCACCGCGAGAAACACGAACGCCAGGTTGATCAACAGCTTGTCCGCCAGTGGATCCATGACCGCGCCAAGCCGCGTCTTCTGGTTGTACGCGCGTGCCACGAACCCATCGATCCCGTCCGACACGGCCGCGACCACGAAGGTGGTCAGCGCCGCGATGCGAAACCACGGCTCTTCCCGGGTGAACATCATGACGAACACGATGAATACCGGGATCAGTATCAGGCGGACAAGGGTAATGCGATTCGCTAATGTCACAATCCGGCTTTCAGTGCACAGAGTAGGGGCCCCGACGCCTCACCAGGAAGGGAGTATATCAACCCGGCAAAAAGGGGATCAATGCGGCCCAAGGCCTAGGCCGGGGCATCGCCGCCCGCGTCCGGCGGCGTGCCCCCTTGTCCGTCCGCGGCCGCATAGGGCCATCCCGCCTCGGTGGCGGGCAGATACCGCTCGATCTGGGCGATCAATTCGGCGGCCGTGAACGGTTTCAGGACGAGGGTCGTGGCGCCCGCCCGGCGGCTGCGCTCCCGGGCGTCGGCCGTGTGCGCCGACGACAGGCAGAGCACGGGAATGTGCTTGGTTTCCGGGCTGGCCTTCAGTTGCTCACAGACTTCGTAGCCACTCATCATGGGCATCATGATATCCAGGAGAATCAGATCGGGCTTCACCGACTGGGCGAGATCGAGCGCGCTGATGCCATCGTACGCGGTTTCGATCTCGTACCCCTCCCGGGCGAGCGTGCGCGCGATGAGCGTCACCACATCGGGCTCATCGTCAACGATCAGTATTCTCCGTTTTGCCACGTTACTTCTCCGTCCTTCCGATGCCTCGATCGCCAATGGTGAAGTCGATGGTATGCATCCGGGCCGGTTTGGGCTTGGGCCGCTCGCCGCGGTTCGAAGCGGGAGCAATGGGCCGGGGCTCCTTCCGGCGGATGTCGAGCCGTTGGAGTTGGATGCCATGATCCACGAATCCGCCCTCGCTCTCCGCGACTCGGATGATCATCCCACTGAGCGGTTCCGCCAACGGCTCGCGGAACTCGTCATCGCGCATCAACTGGACAGTCACCGCGGTGCCGGCCGGGAGTGAGTCCATCATTCGGACAAGCAAACCGTAGGGACTGACGTTCATCGCGACGCCTTGGAGCGCGAGCTCGGGGGCGTCTTCGGGCCAGACGACACAGGGACGGCAGGTGTCTGTGCGCGGCGAACACCGCTTTCCGCGTCGCAACGACTTCAAGTCGTCTGAGAAGAACATCTCGTCCGCCATGTCCAGTCCCCTGAGGACAGCACGGCATCCTCCCTGCGCCGTCCGCTCGGGACCACGCTCGGGCCGCGCTCACAAGTAGTTATGCGGCAGGCCGTTCGCCCTGCCTGTCTAAGTCTAACATATCCGAAGCCGCCGCGGATTTCCACCAGAACCTGCGGGCAGATTGTGCGGCCTACGGGCCGCTTGTATAATCCCGGCGTCATGAGCAAACACAGGCGCTGCAGGGCACTGGGCCGCCGCGGGGGCCCCCGCCGCGGGGGCCGAGGAACGGAATGGGCTCTCTGCCTGTCCGTGCTCGCCCTGACAGCCGCCCTGGTGCATTCGTTCTACTGGCGCAATCCGGCCTGGTGGAAGATCGCGGGCGGCTACGACCATTGGCACTATTTCGCGCCCCTCGCCCATTTCATGAATTGCACGATGCGCCAGGGCGAGATCCCGTGGTGGAATCCGCTGATCCTGTGCGGTACGCCGGTGGCAGGCAACCCGCAGGCGGGCCTGTTCTATCCGTTCGCCGCCGTGCGGGGCCTGCTGACGTTGCACCCGAGCCCGCTCAACGCCCACCTCGGCCTCTTCGCGCTCACCGGATTGCACCTGCTCCTGGCCGGAACGGGCGCCTTCTGCCTCGCCCGGAGCTACCGGCTGAGCCGGGCCGCGGCGTTCGTTGCGGCGTTCGTGTTCATGTTCAACTCGGCGCTCACCCGCCGGATCCCCGAACATCACCACATCGTCGCCGTGGCCGCGTGGTTCCCCTGGATCCTGCTGCTCGTGAAGCAGGCACTCGATGCGCCGGGCGCGCGGCCTCGCCACGTGAACGCCCTCGGGGCCGGGCTGTTGTTCGGCGTGTCGGTATTGGCCGGCTATCCGGACAACAGTGTCTACATGGCCGTGGCCGTGGCAGCGTTCGCTGTGCTGCACGCGCTGCTCGGGCGCGAGGACGACCGCCGGCCCGGAATCCGGGCGCTTGCCGCCGGGGCGGGCCGGGCCGCAGGGCTGCTTATTGTGACGGGCGCAGTGGCGGCCGCGACCGCGCTGCCGTTACTGGTGAGCGGGGCGGAACTGACCGCTTACAGCGGGCGGCTCAAGGGCGAGGGCACTGCATCGTATCGCCTGCAACTCCTCGAACAGGCTCAGGACGGCCTTCCGGCCTACCACTCGGCCCGCAACCTGCTCGAATCGCAGATCCTGTTCTTCGGCCCGCACGTAACGATCCGCGAGATGCGCGGCGCCGGCATCCTCGCGCTCGTGCTCGCCTTGGCCGCGTTCTTCCGGCCTCGCCGCCGGGGCCTGTTCGTCCACCTGGGTGTGTTCCTCGTGCTGGCGGATTGCAGCCTCGGGCCGCCCCTGCCCGTGAGTGGCCTTGTCCGCAGTCTGTGTCCCTATCAGATGGGATGGCCGTTCCGCGCCAACCTGCTCGTGGCGTTGCCGTTCGGCCTGCTCGCGGCGTTCGGCCTGGACGCACTCACCGCCTCGCCCCGTCGGGCGACTGGGCGCATGGCGTATAGCGCCGCGCTGGCCGCCGCTGGCCTGGCGTGCCTGGGCGTCCTGGGGCGGTGGCTCGTGACACAGGGGACACTGGACGTGTCCTGGGCGGTGCTGGCCGTCCCGGCGGCCGGCACCGCGCTCATGGTCGCTGTCATTTGGATGCCGCGCCGGGTGGGGCGTTGGGCGTGGCTCGCCGGGGCGTTGGTGGCCGTTGAGGCCATGCTATGGACGCCAGCGTTCCAGGAGCAGTTCCTGTCGCGGCCCGGCATGCGGTGCGAACAGGCGGCCGCCTTGGCGCCTGAAGCTGGGCGGGACGAACCGGGCCTCGCCGCCGGCTACGCGCGCGGCAGCGATGCGGACTGCAATCTTGCGATGTATGGGCTCGCGCCTGTCATGAACGGCTATGAACCGATCCATATCGCACGGGCATTCGAGGCAATCTGCAAGCCTGGTGCGGAGGATCATCTCCAACGCGTCATCTTCGACGGCGAAGCGACGGCCGCGCAGCAGCGGGGCAACCTCTTCCTGAAGCGCCGGTTCTGGCTGGCCCGCCAGTACGTGGCCGGGCCGTTGCCGCCGAAACACGCCCTGTTCCCGGCGGCGACCACCGTGTATCTCGAAGACGCAGGCGCCCTGCAGGTGCCTCGCGTGGATGCGGCGCCAAACCGGGCCGTGTCGGATTGCGCGCAGAACACGCCGGTTCCTGTCCCGGGCGGTGCGGGGGTGTCCGTGCACGCGACAGGCGCCGGAGAGGCCGTCGCGATCGAGTTGGCGCCGTTCGACTTACCCCCGTACCACAGCGCCGTGGAGGTGCGCTACGAGGCGACTGGGCGCGGGCTCGTCGAGGCGCATCTGCGCGACACGGCCACGGGCGTAACGGCGCAAGGGGCGTGTTTCGGCTTCGCCCCCGGCACGGGGCCGGCCTCGGCCGAATTCGCGCTCCCGGACTTCTCTGGGGTTGTGTGCCGGTTTGTGGTGCATTTCGAGGAACCGGCCGGCGCGTTCCGGCTGCTCGATTGCGTTCTGCGGAGCGATCCGGCTGACGAGAACGCGCGTATCCGGGTGGTGGCCTGCACGGCCAACCGGGCGGAAGTCGAGATCGGCGATCTGCCGGGGCCGCGCGTCCTGCTGTTCGTGGACGCCCTGTATCCCGGCTGGCAGGCCACGGTAGACGGCCGGCCGGCGCCGATGCTGCGGGCCAACGACGCGTTCAAGGCCGTCGAACTGCCGGCCGGCACGCACCGGGTGGTGTTCGCGTACCGGCCGCGGGGCGGTGGCCTGGCGCTGGCCATCGCCGCACTCACGGCCGCAGCCGTGGCCTGGTTCATGGCATGCTCTTCAGCGGGAACGCGAGGCCGCGGGGCCTTGACGGAGCCCTCATCCACGGGCGCGACCCCCCTGTAACAGGCGGTCAAGAAATGGGTTATGCGCCACGAAGGCATGAGGAATCGACACGGAACCCGTCCGCTTCCTGGCCAGCGAGGGGGAACGGGCAACGAGGCCGAACGGCAGGGCGGAGCCGGGCCGAGGGCGATTGCTTTCTTGACAGGCGTGCATGTAGAATAAGAAAGGTACAAAGAGGTGCATCTGGAGAGAGGTCATGAAGGCAAGACGACTGGTTGCGGGTTTAGCGCTGTGCGTCATGTTCTGCCTCCTGGCTACATGGTGGGCCGACACGGCCTACGCGGGAACCAGCGTCCAGGAGCAAAAGGGACTGGGCGGGGTCTTCCAGAACAAGCGGGAGCTGGACGAAGACAAGAAGCCCAACGGACTGAAGATGGCGCTGGGCATCGGCTCGATCTTCGTCATGATTGCCGTCGTCAAGTATCTGTGAGGCCTGCTTGACGCGATGGCCCGTCGAATCGTTCTCCGGCGGCCTGTGGGCCGCGGTAAACCGGTTGCGGACAGTGCGGGGTGGGGTGTGCATTGAATTCTCGTATCCTAGTCCTCGATGACGAGAAACAAGTCGTCGACGTGATCGTCACCCATCTGAGCGCCCACGGCTACGAGTGTGTCGGCACGCTGCATCCGGGCAAGGCGCTCGAGTTGCTCAGGAACGAGACGTTCTCGCTTCTGATCACCGATCTCCGGATGCCGGAGATCAGCGGCATGGACGTGGTGCGCGAGGCGCGGGATCTGAATCCGGACTTGGCCATCGTGGTGTTGACGGCGCTGGCCGACGTGACGAACGCCATCGAGACCATGCGGGCGGGCGCGGACGACTATATTCTGAAGCCCTTCAACCTGAGCGAGATCACGGTTGCGGTTGGCCGGGCGCTGGACAAGCAGGGCCTGCAGATCGAGAACCGGCAGTACCAGGAAGACCTCGAGAACCGAGTGAACGCCGCCACGACGGATCTCGAACACGTCAACGGACAGCTCCGGGAAACCAAGGAGTACCTGGAAAGCCTGCTCCACAGCACTGTGGACGCCATCATCACCACGGACAGGGAGAACCGGATCGAGTTCGCCAACGCGGGCGCAGAGCACATGTTTGGGTTCTCGGAGAGGGCGCTGCTGGGAATGAGTGTGGACGATCTCTACGTGGGCGGCGCGGAGGAAGTCGCGTACGTTCGGCGTAAACTCGGCAACGGGAAGCCGCTCCAGAATTACGAAACCGAGTTGAAGCACGCGGGCGGGTTCAGCGTCCCGGTGAACATGTCGGTTTCGATGGTGCATGACGCGGAAGGCCGCGTGGCGTCCATTCTGGCGATCTGCAAAGACATCACGGAACAGAAGCGCCTCGAAGAAGAGCTGAAGGAGATGTCGATCAAGGACAGCCTGACGGGGCTGTACAATCAGCGGCACTTCTACAGCCGGCTCCAGGCCGAGATCGAGCGCGCCCGGCGGCAGGGCCATCCCCTCTCGCTGTTGCTGTTCGATATCGATCAGTTCAAGACGTATAACGACTGCCACGGACACCTGGCGGGCGACAAGGTGCTCCAGGCCGCCGGGAGCGTGGTGGTCGAGTGCACACGCGACCACGTGGATATCGGGTTCCGGTACGGCGGTGATGAATTCACGGTGATCCTGCCCGAGGCGGACGAGTCGCAGGCCTTGAGCATTGCGGAACGTATCCGCGCCAGCTTTCAGGCCAAGCGGTTCGACCACCTCACCCTGAGCGTCGGCCTCATGGCCTATCGGGAAGGCTACAGCCTGCGATCGCTGATCCAGTTCACGGACGCGATGATGTACGACGCCAAGCGAAGCGGCGGGAACCGGGTGTTTGTGTATCGGCCCGAGTCCGGCCTCGAGGCAGAACCCGCCAGGAATGCGGAGGAAGGCGAAGACGCATGAAGTTCAGTATCTGCAGCGAGATCTTCAAGGAATGGGACGACATCGAGCGTACGATCGCGTATGTGAAACAGATTGGATACGATGGCATCGAGATTGCCCCGTTCACCTTGGCCCAGTATGTGACGGACATCTCTCCGGACACGCGGCGGGCGATCGCCGCGAAGGCCGGTGAAGTCGGCCTTGATGTAGTCGGCCTGCATTGGATCCTCGTTGGTCCGGACGGGCTGTATCTGAACCATCCCGATGCGGAGGTGCGCGATCGGACGGCGCAGTACCTGCGGGACTTGGCCCAGTGTTGTGCGGACGTGGGCGGCGACATCATGATCTTCGGTTCGCCGAAGCAGCGCAACGTGATGGAAGGGCTGTCGTACGATCAGGCGTTCGACTACGCTGTGGAGACGTTCCAGGCGGCGTTGCCGGCCTGCGCCGACTTGGGCATCACCATCTGCATGGAGCCGCTGACGCACCTTGAGACGAACTTCTGCCAGAGCGCAGAGGAAACCATGAATCTGGTGAAGGCAGTCGGTCACCCCAATTTCGGTTTCATGCTGGACACCAAGGCCATGACGTTCGAGCAGGAGAGCCGGGCGGATCTCATTCGGAAGTACGGCGATTCGCTGCGCCATTACCACGCCAATGACGAGAACTTGAACGGGCCGGGTTGGGGCGATGTGGACTTCGGGCCCATCTTCGAGGCATTGAACGACGTCGGATTCGACGGCTACGTATCCGTCGAGGTGTTCGAATTCGAGCCGGGGCCGGAGGCCATCGCCGAGAAGAGCCTGGCCTACATGAAGCAGTTCGCGTAGCGCGGCGCGGGCCGGCTCAACCGGACATCCGGAAGTCCAGGTGCGCGGGTGGGGGGAACTCGGCGCGGACGCGTTTGCGCAGGGCGTCATCCACGGGCAGGTTCTCGGCGGCGGCCAGCCGTTTCTCCTGGAGTTCAAACCACAGATCGCTGAGGGTGACCTCGCCCTCGCGAACGTCGGGGACATCGACCTCGCCCACCAAAAACGCTTCCACGCGGTCAAGATCGCCGACGGCCAAGTCGGCCTTGGCACGGAGGATCTGAAGGCGGACGTGGCCGCGGACGCCGGCTGAGGCGCCCTCATGGAGGGCGATAACCTCCTCCGGGCGGCCGGCCTTGAGGAGCGCGGTGCAGCATTCGACGGCGAGTTGGCGCTCGCCAGGGGCATGGGCACAGGCATCGAGCCAGAGGCCCGCGGCCTCGTCGTGCCGCTCTCGTTGCTGGGCGGCGACGGCGAGATTGCGTAGGGCCCACGCGGACGGATCGAGATGCATCGAGTGTTTCCAGGCGTCGATCGCGCTGTCGACTTCGCCGGCGTGATAGCGCATGACGCCCAGGTGCAGCCACGCGAGCCAGTGATCGCCGCGGCCATGGGCCAAGGCGTCTTCGAGGAGGGCGCGCCATTCTGCCTGCACCATCCAGCCTGCCGGGGGCTCGGCCGGATCGGCCCAAGGCATTTCGCCCGTTTCGAGCAGGGCTTGCCAGGGGGCCTGTTCTCTGTCCAGGGAGGCCGCGTCGAACTCGAGCCCTTGGCCCCAGCGGGGACTCCCGCCAGTGCGCTCGAGGCGGAGGCGTTCCAGCGCGCCCCACCCGGAACCGCGCTGAAGCATCTCGTCGATCGGGCGGCTGCTATCGCGTCCGGCCTGGGTGAAGGCGGCGTCGAGGGCGTCCGCGGGGAGCGAGGACTCGAGCCGGGCCTGCACATCGGCCTGGGCCGCCTGCCAGTCGTCGCCGTGAACCTGGTTCGGATCGGCCTCCATAAGCCCGTAGGCTTCGAGCCAAGTCCACTCCGTGTTGGCCGGCATGGGGACGCATTCGATCTGGGTGCGGGCCAGCCCGGCCTGGATCTCGATGTAGGGCCAGCCGGGCTCGGAGAGGAATTCCTGCCATCTGCGGCCGCCCTCCCGCATGCCCCAGAGGAACAGCTTGCGGCCGCGCAGGCGTGGAGTGGACGTCTGAATGAGCCCGGCCCCGTCGTCTGCGAGGCCCGCGATCCAGGGGCGTAGCCCTTCGGGAATATCGTAGAAGGCATCGGAGGCGTGCCAGGCGTTGACGGGGTAGGTTCTGTCCACGCCGTCGAAGACGGGAACGGGAATGCGCCGCATCAGGCCGTCGTAGCTGAAGCTGTAGGCGGCGTCCGCCGGGGTGAGCACGCGCACCGCCTCGGGCACGGCGATGTTCGACCACCAGTACATGGGGATTTCTTCGTTGTGAGGGTTGACGATCCGCACGTGCAGAAGCAGCCACGGGGAGCCGTCGGGGAGGGAGAAATCAAGTTGGTACGGGACGCCGCGGATGCGTTCCCATTCGTAGAGGCGGAGGACGGACTCGCCCTGGGACGTGGCCGCGCGGGCCGCAAACAGCGGCGAACAGGTAAACGGGGAATGGCCCTGTATCGAGCAGTTCCATTCGACGCCGCCGCTGAACCAGGCGTTGCGGACGGCCAGGTTGGCGGGCTGGAACACGGGGTTCTTGTAGAGGAGTTCGCGGCCGCTGGGCTTGTGTACGATCGACCATAGCCGGCCGCCGAATTCGAGCAGGAAGGTGGCCCGGAGCACGTCGTTCTCGAGCACGGCCACCCGGAACGCCCGGGGGGCCCGGCGGCGATCGTAGTCATCCTGGATCGTATAGGGGAGGATGCCCGTGTCCAGGCCGTATCCGAGATAGGTGCGCGCCGACTCGGGCACGCTTTCGTGGGTGGTGATTTTGCGGTGGACGCGGCTCAGGGAACGCAGGGGGGGCAGCGGGCTCGGGGGCCCGAATCCGCCTGCAGGCATCGTGTAGGTTTCGACTCGAAGCTCGCTCATCTGTCATTCACTCCCGCTGTCGCTGGCCCCGACGCAGACTGTCCAAGGCAGAATCGCCTACGGAGCGGACATGGCCCGTCCGTATAGCAGATCCGGGGATGAAATGGAACTCTTTTCTGGGGTGGGCGGCTGCGGCCCGTCGCGGCGCGCCCGGCCGGGCGCCCTACGCGGCCACAGTGGGTTTGAGCACGACAGTCGATGTGTCCTCGAAGGCGGCCTGGATGCGGGCGAAGGCCGCCTCGTCCGCATAGGTGCCGACGATAGCGCCGCCGGAGCCGGAGAATTTGCAGTGGGCGCCGGCTGCGCGGGCGCGCTCGATCAACTCGAGGTTGCCGGGCGAGATGTTGTAGAGGGAGCGGCGCCGATCGAAGTTCCTGTCGAGCCAGGGGCCGATGGCATCGCCGCGCCCGGCCACGAGGAGCGAGCGCACCTCGTCGGCGTAGCCGGCGAAGTCCTTCATGGCTTGCACCACCTCCGCATCGCCGCGGTTCCACCGGGCGCGGATGTCGTTGTGGAACACCTCGGAGCCCTCGGCAAGGTCGGTGCGATACGCGATGAACAGCTTGGGGAGCAGTTCGGGATCGATGGGCTCGTAGCGGCCGTGGCCTTCCCGCTCCATGAGCTCGCGGTCGAAATCCATGAACACGCAGCCCTCGAACACCTGCACAACGCGATCCTGGAGGCCCGCGGAGATGCCCAACTCCTGCGTTTCGACGCTCAGCACGACGTTGGGCTGAGTCACCATCGGGATGTCGACTTCGTAGTGTTCCATCAGGCAGCGGAGGGTGGCGGTGACGAGGGCGCTTGAGCCGGCCAGGCCGACATGGCGCGGAATGGTGGTACGGTAGCGGATCGAGAAGTTGCGTTCCGGCAAGGCGATCCCTTGGGCGTCGCAGTACTCGACGAACCGACGGATCGTCGCTTTGACGAGGCGAATCCCGCCGTAGTATCCATAGTGTTTCACGTCGTCGACGAGTTCGCGGAGGGTTCGGTATGCGGAGCGGTCACGCAGGCTGGGCACGATCTCGACTTCCCGGTGGTCGTAGAGGCTGACTTTCGCCGCGAAGTCGCGCACCACGAAACTGATGGTCTTGCCGAAATACCCGTCCGACGGGTTGCCCACCAGCCCCGCCCGCGCAAATGCCGTTGCCTCAACTGCCATTCCAGCCCTCCTCGGTTCTCGTGTTCAGCGACACCGGAAAAGCATAGCGGTGCGCGGCATGCGCGTCAATGATCGGGCCGCGGATGTTCAGGCGCGCATATGGTTCGCCCGAAGCCGTTGGGGAGCAGGCGATACTTCCAGGCGCGGCATGTACAGGCGTGTAATAGCGGCGCGGGCGCGCTTGACAACGGTGTGGGAGCGGATTAGAATGGCGGGGATGACGATGCGTCGACACCCTGTCGACAATGCGTTGACGAATAGACCCGGCCCGCGGACACCGGGACAGGAGGGGCCCTAGAATGCCGTCTCGACGCGTGCTATCCGTGGCAACCGTCTGTCTTGCCGCCTTGGCGCAGGCGGCAGGCCAAGCCGCCCCGGCCGCCCACGCCCCCGACGCGGCCTACTGCTGTGCGATGCTGAAGGCCGCGCCGGAACTGGACGGGGCGATTGATGAGGATCCCGCGTGGCAGGAGGTTGCGCCGGCGGGAGATTGGATGGACGTGGGTTCCGGGGGGCGTTCGGCACGGGCGACGACGTTCCGCATGGGGTATACGGCAGACGCGTTGTATGTAGCACTGGCCTGCGAGGAGCCTGCGCCGGACGCAATCCTGGCCGAGATGGTGGACGGCGAGCGCCTCTGGGAAGAGGACAGCGTCGAGGTGCTGCTCGTGGCGGATGGGGGGCGCGACCTCCAGTTTGTCGTGAACGCGATGGGAAGCCGGGCAAGCCCGAACACGCTGCGCACGTGGGAGGCGGCGGGGGCCATCCTGGACACCCAGTGGACGGTGGAGATCGCGATTCCCTGGGAGGTGATCGGTGCGTGTCCCACGGGGGACACGGCGTGGCGGTTGAACCTTGGGCGCAACGTGTTCAGCACGGAATCGGCGACGCGCAGTTCGTGGGCGCCCGTGCGGAATGGACTTCATGAGCCGGAGCGGTTCGGAACGCTGCGGTTCGACGCGCCGGCGCCGGACGTGGCCCGGGCAATCCGCGATCGCATCGAGCAGCATCGGATCCACGAGTCGGTGTTCGTGTTCTCCGCGGTGGATCGGGGGATCCGGCTGCGTACGGGCGACGACGAGGAGGGGGTCTTGCTCACCCAGGGCGATCACGTGGCGCCCCGGCTCTCGCCGGATGGGACGCGCCTTCTGTACAATTCGGTGCTGGGCGGCAGGATGGGCGTGTGGCTCGTCGATCTGTACGAGGCCCGGCGCGGCGCCGTGGGCGGCCAGCGCGTGTGCGACGGCGGCCAGGCCGCATGGACGCCGGACGGAACGGCAGTCCTGCTGCAACGGGACGGCCGTATCATCGAGCGCGATCTCGCGTCCGGCGGCGAGCGTGACATTACCCCGGCCGATGCGCCGAGTCTGGCGCATCCGAGCGCGCTTCCTGACGGCGACGTCATCTGTGCGGATGCCGAAATGGGCCATGTATACCGTATCGCGCGCGCGGACGGACGGCTGCTGGAACTGGCGGCCGCGGAACTGGGAAGCGCGCCGGACGTATCGCCCGATGGGAGGGCGCTCGCCTATCAGGCCGGCGCGCACATCGAGGCGCTCGATTTGCGCACGGGCGAGACGCGCATCCTGACATGGGCGCCCGGCGTGCAGGCCCGTCCCGTGTGGAGCGCGGACGGCGCCGGCCTCAGCTATCTTCAGGGGCCGTCGCCGTACGCGGCCGAATGGGACGTGTGCTACATCGATCTCGGCGCACCACTCGACGTACTCCGCGTCCGGCGCAACGTGCATGCCGCGTTCGACTGGAACGGCGTGCCCCCCGACGACACCTCGCCGATGCCGGTGCCGGGCGGCGCGGTGTACGTCGAAGGGCGCGGGGCTCGGCAAGCGGAGATACCCCGGCGCGTGCGCGGAGCCGTTACGGTGGCGAACAACTGGCTGGCCCTCCATGTATCGAGGCGGGGCACGCTGAGGCTCACGACGGAAGCCGGGGACAGTAAGGCGGGCGTGTCGCTCGCGTTCGCGGATTCGGCGGGCCGGCCCGTGAAGGTCGACGTGGTCGAAGTAGTTGAAGGCACGAATGATGCGGTGTCGCTCGTGCTTCGCGGCAGCCGGCGTTCGCGGGGATCGGCCGAGATCCGGCTGCGGCTGGCCGCCAACGTGCCCGCACTCGAGGTCGGCGTGTCGCCGGCCGGATTCCAGCTCATTGCAGAGGCGGAGTTGGAGTATGCCGCCGTGCCCGATCGGTTCGGCAACGATCTTGTGTTGAGCGCGGACGATCTGGGTGGAGAGGGGCGCTGTCGCGTGCCGTATTCGCCGATGCTGCTCGGATGCATGGGGGAGGATCACGCCATCGCGATGGCCCTTTCGTCTACAGGGCGGCAGCCGTTCTCTCTCGCCGGCGGCACGCGGCACGAGTTGTCCGGCTTCGCTGTCGAGCCGGGCGATGCGCCGGTGTTCCTGGCGTTACTCACCGGAGAATCGGGCTGGCATAAGCCGCCGGTTCGACAGGCAGAGGGTTCCGGGAACTGGCAGGCGGAATGGCGCCGCCCCTTCGTGGGAACGTGGCGTACGGCCGCCTGGCAGGGCCAACAGGCCCAGTCCCGCATGTGGAGCGAGGCCGAGTTGCAGCAGCACGAGCGCCGTATCGTGCCGGTGGATTTCCCTTTCGCCGAGCCGCCCGCCGTGCTGGTGTACGCGTGGCAACGGGACGAAACCACGCCGCTGGACGCGCTGACGGCCATGGACGTTGCCTGGACGGCCCTGGGCCCGGCGAGGGCGGCTGCGGTGCTGGACACGGAAGGGCTGCAGCGCTACCGGAGCGCGGATCAATGGGTGCCGTTCCGGGAACTCAGCATGCGGCAGGAAGGCTGGCAACCCGGCATGGCCCACCAGGAGAAACAGGGCTTCGGGGTATTGGACGTGGTGTCCGGCACGTTTGTCATCGCAACCGAGGGAACCCATTCATTCGTGACGCACCTGGGAGGCGACGCCTGCGCCCTCTTGCGCGGCCTCGATGTGCGTATCGCCGAATACGAAGCCGGGCTGGCGGAGTTGGCCGCCTTCTGCGGCAGCCAAAGCGGCGCCTTGACGGATCGGGCCCGGCAACAGGCAACGGCGGCGCTGGACGCAGCGCGCTCGGCGCCGTGCACAGAGATGGCGCGGGCCGAAGAGGCCTTGAGCGCCCTCACCGCGCTGTTCGATCCCGATGTGCCGGGGCCGAGGCCAGGGGGCCTCATCACGGGGGCGCCGGAGTTCCGCGCGTTCTCCAGCCGGTGCCGGAGCTTGCTGTCCGAGCGGCAGGCGATTCTGGGCGGGTTGCGGCAAGCGGTGCGCGATATCCGGCAGTGT
>JAFGTL010000031.1 GCA_016934125.1 Candidatus Hydrogenedentota bacterium | reverse complement strand
CCCCAGCGGAATCTGATCCAGCGAACGCACCGCCCCCGTCGAGCCCTGCACAAAGAACGTCGCTGCCGCGCACGCCCCCGTGAGCGCGAACAGCGGCACCTTCTCCCATACCAGCCGCCCATAGGAACGCACCGTTTCCATCGAAAACAGCGACTCGCTTTCGACACGGTTCAACGGCCAGAAATCGAGCAGGAGAAACGCAAACGGCAACGTAACCACCATCGGCTTCGCCATCAGGCCCAGCGCGAAGCACACCGCCACCAGCACATACCGGCCCACACCCGGCTTTCGCACATACCGCACATAGGCCAGCGACGTCAGCATCCAGAACAGCGTGCTCAACACGTCTTTCCGCTCCGATACCCACGCCACCGACTCGACATGCAGCGGGTGCACAGCGAACAGCACCGCCACAAACGCCGCCTGCCACACCGCCCCCGTCATCGCCCGCAACACAATGTAGAGCAGCACCGCGTTCGCCATGTGCAGCAGCACGTTCACCACGTGCGGCCCGGCCGGCTGCACGCCGAACAGATCCGCGTCCACCATGTGCGACATCCACGTCAGCGGATGCCAGTTCGACGCGTGGTTCGTCGTGAACGCCCACGCCACACCCTCGGCCCGCAGCCCGCCGAGCACCTGCGGATTCCGCGCCACGTACACGTCGTCGTCGAAATTCACGAAAGACAGGTGCGGCGCATACGAGTAGGCCACGGCCGTCACCATCAGGAGCCCCATGCAGATCAGCACGTCCGCCCGCAACCCGGAGGCCTTCTTCTTCGTGCCCCTCGCCTTGCCCTCCCGCCTGCCCGCCACCTCAGCGCTCCCGGGGCGAGCCCTGCGGCACAGTGCCCCGCCCCGCCAACGCTTCGCTCGCGAACAAGCCGAGGAACAAGGACGTGAAGAAGATCTGGATCCCGACAATGAGCAGCGTCGTCCCGAGCAGGGCCAGCCGCGTCGATACCATGTCGAACTGCCCGTACACGTAGCCCTCTGCGTGCATGAACGCGAACACGCGCCACGCCGCGTACGCCAGAATCCCGCCCCCGCCCGCCGCCGACAGCGCCCCCAGCACCATGCCCGTCTCGAGCGTCAGCACCCGCCGGACCTTGAACAGCACGTCCCGACGCTCAGGCAGCGTCGTCGCGACCACGGCATGCGCCGCCAGCCCCAGCAGCAGGATCTGCACGCCCATCGTCGTCACGGCCTGCACCACCATGCTTGTCAGGAAACCCACCCGCGGGCTCACACCCAGCAAAATCGCCAGGATCGTGCCCAGCCCGCCCAGCGCCATCACCAGCCCCGGCAGCACAAACAGCCACATCGGACACAGCACCAGCATCAGGCGAAGGTGGCGCCATCCATCCCGGAACGAGCGGAGATGGGGCGGGCGATCCCGGAGATCCTGCCGGAAATGAATCGGAATCTCCGCAATTCGCACACGGAGCAACGCCGCCCGGATCATCATCTCGGACGCGAACTCCATGCCCCCGCAGTGCAACCCGAGCCGCTCGAACGTCTCCCGCGTCAACCCCCGCATGCCGCAGTTGATATCGCTGATCCGGCATCCGAAAAACAGGTTCGCCAGCCAAGTGAGCACCGGCGTGCCCAGGAAGCGATGCAGAAACGGCATTGCGTGCGGCTCGATCGTGCCCCGCAGCCGCGTGCCGATCACCAGATCCGCCCCCTTCCGCAACTCCTCCACAAACCGCGGCACATCCGCAAAGTCATACGACATGTCCGCGTCCAGGAACACCAGGTGCGCCCCCCGGCTTTCGGCAAGCCCTTGCCGCAACGCGTTGCCATAGCCCCGTGCCGTGACGCGGACGACGCGCGCGCCCGCGCCCTCGGCGATCGCCACCGAGCCATCCGTCGAGCCGTTGTCCGCCACCACCACCTCGCCCGCAATCCCGGAATCCTCGAACGCCCGCTGGGCCGCCTGAATACACTGAAGCAGCGTGCGTTCCTCGTTCAGGCACGGCATCACGACGCTGACTTCCGGGCGCTCCTCGCTCATGGACGCTCCTCTCCGGGCCGGCGGGTGGGCTTCATCCAGCGCAGGAACCCCGCCGCCTGAATCAGTTGCCGCGGATGGCCCAGCAGGCCGACGAACTGCCCCAGCAGGTAGAGGGGACGCAGGTAGAACCGCCGGAACATCCGCCCGCGGAACTCATCCACCTCTTCCGGCGCGATGGCCCCCGTCGCCAGCACACATTTCCCCCCGAAATCGTACTCCGCCCACCGGCTCGCCGTGATCCACCCCTGTTCCTTGGCCATATCGCCCAGCTTCGTCTTCGGATACGGCACCGCAGCGTAGCATTGCACGTAATCCAGGCCCAGTTCCCGCGCAAACGTCACCGTGGCCTCCGCCGTGGCCCGCGTCTCCCCCGGCAACCCGAAGATGAAATGGCCCATCGTCTTGATCCCCGCCTGCCGGCACAGCGCCACGGCCCGGCGCGCGTCCTCGACGGTGGTTTGCTTCTCCGCCGTGTCCAGGATCGCCTGGCTGCTCGACTCGATGCCCAGCCCCAGCATGAAGCAGCCGGCCCGTTTCATGGCCGCCAGCAGCTCTTCGGTGAGCCGATCCACCCGCGTCGTGGCCGCCCAGCTCACATCCCATCCCTTCTCGCAGATCGCCTCGCACAGCGCCAACCCGAACTCGACGTCCAGCGTGAAGATCTCCTCCCAGAACAGGAAATCCCGAATGCCCAGCTCCCGCTGGCAGTACTCCATCTCCGCCAACACGTACTCCAACGAATGCCGCCGCACGCGATGGCCGTAATAGGCCGGCGCAATGCAGAAGATGCACCGGAACGGGCAGCCCCGCGCCGCATTGATCAGCGTGAACCGCCGCCCGTTCGTCGGGAGCACGTAGCGATCGTTGTGCAGCAGATCGCGCGCCGGCATAGGCAGCACGTCGAGCTCTTCCATCAGCGCCCGATCGGGGCCGCGCCGCACGCCCCCCTCCTCGCGCCACATCAACCCGGGCAGGCCGGCCGCCCGCCCGCCCCCATCGAGCGTAGCGAGCAGTTCCCGGAACGTCATCTCCGGCTCGCCCGAGATGCCCACGTCGAATCCGGCCAACTCCTCCAACGCGGCCTCATCCAGCAGCGTGAAGAACAGGCCGAATCCCACCACCACCGCATCGGGGCAGGCCGCCTTGACAGCCACCGCGCACGCCCCGTCCGCATCGATCGAAGGAAAAGCCGTGTTCACCACGATCACGTCCGGCCGGAACGCCTTGGCCCGCGCCACCGCCTCATCGACGCCACACCCGGCCTCGACGTTGCAGTCGAACAGATCCACCTCGCCGAATTCCCGCGCGATCGCCGCCAGGTATGCCAGCGTCAGCGGCGGCCAGATGGCCGCCCACGACGACACGCTCTGCATGCACCGCCCTTCCCGGATGAAGGGTTGCCCCTCCACCGGGGGCGGATTGAACAGTACGATTCTCATTCCCTGCCTTCGTTCTCTCCCGTCCAAGGCCGATTCTATTGGCTGCGCCCGGGCCCGTCAACCGATCCGGGCCACGCCCGGCCCGCCGATCATGCTCTGATTCCGGAACGGCTGGTAGATCCGGTTCCCGGCCACCTTGTCCAACCGCGCGATCGCCTCCTCGGGCAGCTCCCGATCGGCGATCTCGTAGATCTGCGTGAAGTGTTCCGGCTTCGAGCCCCCCAGGATCACCGCAGTCGCCCGCGGCCTGCTCATCAGCCACAGGATCGCCGCCTGATTCATCGCCACGCCGTTCTCCTCCGCCACGGCCCGCAGTTCCGCCACCACCTCCGCTACGTCCGGATCGACCACGTACTGCTCCGTCAGGCGCTTCGAGGCTTCCGAGATCTCCTCGCTGCTCTCCCCCTTGTGATACTTGCCCGTCAGCACGCCTCGCGCCAGCGGGCTGTAGCACATCATGGCGATGTTGAACTTCTCGCAGAACGGCACAATCTCCCGTTCCACCTGCCGATCGAGCAGCCCGTAATTCGACTGCACCGACACCAGCGGCTCCCAGCCCGCCGCCTTGCACAACCCCAGCATGTAGGCCATCTGCCACGCGTAGTGATTCGACACGCCCACATACCGGATCTTGCCCTGCTTCACCAGCATGTCGAGCGTCGACAGCGTCTCATCGGCCGGCGTGTCCGGATCGGGGTGATGAAGCTGATACAAGTCCACGTAATCCGTCTTCATCAACCGCAGGCTCCGCTCCAACGAGTTGATGATATTCACCCGGCTGTTGCGGGCGACGCGGTTGTCGCGACAGAAACAACGGAACACCTTCGTGGCCAGATACACCCGCTCGCGCTTCTCCGGCGGCAGGATTCGCCCCAGCGTCTCCTCGCTGTCGCCGTAGCTGTCTGCCGTGTCGATGAAGTTCACCCCGTGATCCAGGGCCTCATCCACGACGCGGGCCGACGCCTGCTCGTCCAACCCGCTCCGCAGGTGGCCGCCAAACGTCATCGCCCCCAGACAAAACCGCGAAACCTTCATGCCCGTGTTGCCGAACTTGACGTACTGCATCTCCCAAGACTCCTTCCTTATTGAACATCGGGGGCTGTTCCCCCGCGATCGTAGACAATCCGCCCCCGGCCTAGCCCAGTTCCACCGGCTGCCCGGTGCGGCACGACTCCTCAATTGCGCAGATCACCTTCGTCACCTCGAGCCCATCCTGCCCCGTTACCTGCAACGGGCGATCCTCCACGACGCTTTCCATGAAATGCCGGATGCTCTCCGCCGCGAATCCCTGCTGCCGTCCATAGAGCGTCGGCATCACGAACACGTCCGGGTATTTCGCGTCGTCTTCCGTGTACTCCTCGAGCGCCCGGTGGTGGCTCCCGTCGAAGTACACCGCGCCCTTGCTGCCCACCACCTCGCACTTGAGATCGATGATGTTGGGCATGGTGTTCGGCATGATCCACGAGTTCTCGATGACGGCCGTCGCACCCGAGCCAAACTCCAGCGTCGCCTGGTAATAGTCGGCCGTGTCGATGCCCATCTTCTTCAAGACGCGCGAACCCGACACCGCGTACACCCGGCGCACCTCGTCGCCCAGGATCCACCGCACCGTGTCGATCGAGTGGCTCCCGATAAACCACATCACCGTCGATTTCCCCGCCCACGACAGCATGTTCGTCGGCACCGAGATTCGATCACTCAGCCGGTAGTACACGTGCTGCGGCTCGCCGATGCGGCCCTCCTGCACCGCGTCCCGCGCCTGATACATCAGCGGGCTCCAGCGCGCATGGAAGTCCACCATCAACTTCACGCCCGCCCCTTCGGCCGCGGCCACGATCCGCTCGCAGTCCTCGACGCTCGTCGCCAGGGGCTTCTCGCACAGAATGTGCTTGCCCGCCTCGGCGGCCGCCAACGCGATCTCCGTGTGCGCAAAATCGGGCGTCACAATCGACACCGCCTTCACACGATCATCCGCCAACAACTCGCGGTAATCCGTGTACGCCGCGGCGCCGTACTTCCCGGCCAGCGCCTCCGCCCGCTCCTCCACGAGATCCGCTACACCCACCAGTTCGACGCCCTCGGCCGAACCGTACACCGCACCGTGCAACTGGCCCCACAGTCCCGTTCCAATAATCCCGAATCCGATGGTATCCATGTCCGTGGCTCCCCGTTTGCTTCTGCCCGATTCCGTCCGGGACGCGATCCGCCCGCAGTCCGCCCAGTATACCCCAATACGCGGAATTCAGCACCCAGCCCCCGCCCACAACTCATGGTATAGTGGAAAGAACAACCCAACCGTTAACGACAGGAGCTTGTTTATGGGCAAGGCCATCGCGATTGTAGGCGCCTCGACCGACCGCACCAAGTACGGCAACAAGGCCGTCCGCGCCTTCCGCGACGGCGGCTGGACGGTGTATCCCGTCAACCCGAAGGAATCCGAGATCGAGGGGCTCCAGTGCTATCCCTCCGTCGCCGCCCTGCCCGGGCCCGTCGATCGCGTCTCCATGTACGTGCCCGCTCGCGTCGGTATGAGAATGCTCGACGACATCGCGGCCGCCCGTCCCGCCGAATTCTTCCTCAACCCCGGCTCCGAATCGCCCGCCCTCGTCGAACAGGCCCGCACCAAAGGCCTCGAGCCCGTTCAGGCCTGCAGCATCGTCAATATCGGCCTCCGGCCCGACATGTATCCCGACGAGTGACGCGCCCCCTCACTCGAGCGGCGGCACGCGCTTCTTGAGGAGCACCTTCTGCCCGGCGAGTTCGCCCTGGAGCAGGCCGACGTCGAGCTCCGAGAACCGCGGCGTCCTCATCCGCGCCGCGAGTGCCGCCGCAGCCCCTGCCGCCTGCCCCGTCACCGCGCACGTGGGAATGGCGCGCGTCACGTCCCATGCCGTGCCCGACGACATGCACCGCCCGGCCGCGATCAGGTTGGCCGTGGCCACCCCCGTCAGCGCCCGCAGCGGGATGTAGTACACGGGCCCGGGCTTCCGCCAGTCGCCCGTCATGCCGATCGAGTCCTCGAACACCCGGCGCTCATCGGCCTCGTTCAACTCCACCGCCCCCGCCAGCCGCCGCGTCATGCGGAACGACGGGATCGTCGGCAGCACCACGGGATACACCTTGTCCGTGCCGCTCGCCCGCCGGAACTCGTCGAGCCGGCGCCGCGTGAGCGCGCGCGTGTCGATCATGTGCTGAGTCACGTCGTCCGGATCATCGCCCGCATATCCCCGGCCGCCGCCCGGCACGCGCTGCCCGGTAGGATCGAAGGGCGTGTAAAGCGGTTCGAGCTTGAGTTCCCCCTCCTCCGAGTAGAAGAACCAGCCCGCACGCACGTTCGTGGCCAGCGACACCGTCGGCTCGCCCGCCCGGGCGCACACGTCCGCGTCGCCCGACGCATCCACCACGGCCCGGCACGCCAGCGCCGCCCGGCCACCCTTGTTCTCCACCACCACCGCCTCGATCCGGCCATTCCGCTTCACCACGTCGCAGAACCGCGTGTCGTAATGCAGCCGCACGCCCGCCCGCAACACCCGCGCCTCAAGGGCGAGGATGAAGGACGCCGGATTGAAGTTCACCCGATACCGCCGCCGCAATCGCTCCGCCTTGTCGCCCCCCCGCCGCCAACACGCCGGGATCTGCTCGTATCCGTCGCGGATCGACAGCTTCAGCAGCTCTTCCCCGAGCCCTCTGATGACTTGCCGCCCCATGCCATCGCACAGCGGCAGGTAAACGACCACGTTGCCCAGCGTCGCGAGCCCGCCCAGCGAGTATTCCTTCTCGATCACGCCCACCCGCGCACCGAGCCGCGCCGCGCTCAAGGCCGCGGCCACCCCCGCGATCCCCCCGCCCACCACCAGCACATCGTACTCCGCCGCCACCGGCACCCGCCGCTCCGGCTCCATCACCCAACGCCGCATTCGCTTCACACCGCCATCCTTCTATGCTCTGCCAGACACGCGCTCCGGCCCCCCGGAACGCCCCATCCGGGCATCCTCTGCCCCGACGAGCATAGTCGCCCGGCCGCCCAAAGGCAACGCCGCCCGCGAGCCACCCGCCATGCCCAAGCCCGGCGCCGCGGGTGTTGCCGATTCCGGCCGGGCTGTGGTAGCGTGATCCACAGGCATTCCGATCGAGCCGGGCGCCGGCGGCGTTCATTTGGTGCAGGGCCGTCGGGACGGCGAGCAACGAGAGGTCACGTCGAAGATCGGGGACGGGCCCCAGGCTCTCTTGATGCCCGTCCTCCATGAGGAGGGAATCATGAGCAACCCCGTCAGTCGTCGACAGTTCCTGGGCGCCTCTGCAGCGGGCGGCGCACTGCTCGCCGGAGGCTTCGGCCCGCAATCCGCCTCGGCCGCGACGCCGGAAGGATGGCCCCAGGTGCCGCCCGTCAAGATCCACACCGTGTTCGTCGGCCGCACCGGCGGGATCTATCTGTCCCGTCCCGAAGCCGAGATCGCCAAGTTCAACGAATACCTGGCCGAACTCGAAAAGAGGCTCGGCAATGTCACGTTCGTCGGGGGCGAACTCGTTCCCCCGGCGGGGGTAGACGAAATCGCCGGCAAGCTCGGCGACGCCGACGGCGTGCTCCTCTTTCACCTCTCGGGCCACGGGGGCGGCGCACCCGCCCTCGGCAAACTCGTCGATGCCGGCCTGCCCACCGCCGTCTTCTCCCAGCCCTTCAGCGGCCACGGCTGGATGTACTTCCCCCAGTGGCAGAAGGACGGCAAGAAGGTCGTGCTCCTGCCCACCAGCGACTGGAGCGAACTCGATCGCGTCGTCGGCCTCATGCGCGTGGCACCCCAGTTGCGGCACACCCGGATCCTCGTCGTCCGCGGGCCCCAGGGAACCGAGGCCGCCTGCTCGGCCGAACGGGTGAAAGAGCGGCTCGGCGCCGAACTCATCCCCATCTCCGTTGACGAAACCATCAAAGCCCACGAGTCCATCCCCCTCGAAGAGGCCGAAGAAGAGGCCAAACGCTACTGGATCCGCAAGGCCAAGGACATCGTCGAACCCACCCACGACGAGATCGTCAATTCCGCCCGCTTCTTCCTCGCCACCAAGAAGCTCATGATCGAGCACGGCGCCCACGCCGTCACCAGTTCCAACTGCATGGGCGGGCCCGCGAAAGGCTGCCTCACCTACAGCAAACTCAACGACCTCGGCTTCGTCGGCGCCTGCGAGGGCGACATGGACTCCACCCTCACCATGCTCATGTTCCGCTACGGCGTCGGGATCCCCGGATTCATCAGCGATCCCGTGTTCGACACCGCCCGGAACGCCCTCATCCACTTCCACTGCACCTGCGCCACCCGCATGGCCGGGCCCGCGAGCAAGCGCCTCCCCTTCATCATCCGCACCCAGAGCGACAGCGAACGCGGCGTATCCCTCGACGTCCAGATGCCCATCGGCCAGATCGTCACCTGCGCCAAGTTCATCAACCTCGACACCATGCTCATCTCCACCGGCAAGATCATCGACGTCACCCACGACGAACTCGGCTGCCGCACCCAATTCGTCACCGAAATCGCCGACGCCCGCAGCATGTTCCACAACTGGGGCGCCGGCGTCCTCCGCGGCGGCACCATGACCCTCCTCCACCGCGACGTCTTCTTCGGCGACCATCTCCAGAGCATGCAGGACCTCGGCGTCCTCATGGGATTCAACGTCATCCACGAAGCCTGACACTCGCGACAGCGAACCGCAGCCCAGACGCCGCACCGCCCGGCGGCCCGGGAATTGCCCCTCTTCGCCCTGACTTCTGCTATCCTCTCGGTGCGTGCCGGTTCGGTTCTTACACGAAAAGGAGGCCGATTCGATGGTTGGCATCGACAAGTTGCTGCATTTCTGGTTGAGTTTCGCCCTGGGCCTGGCGAGCCCGTTCATGGCCGCCGCTGCGGGCATCGGCAAGGAGATCTACGACGCCCTGTCGGGCGGCATGGCGAGCGCCGCCGACCTCCTCGCCGACGGGCTCGGCATCGTGCTCGCCCTCATCGTATCGCCCATCTGGTGACGGGCCGCCCTTCGGGCACCGCCGCCCTTCGGGAAGGTGTAGGGCCGCTCGCGTGTTGACACAAAGGAACGGGAGGGGTATAATACTGAAGAGATTTACAGTATTCGCGCCCGGCTCTCAGGCGCGGCCCGAAAGGATCGAGCTATGGCTCCTCCCGGATACCTGTTCGACATGGAACCCTACAGGCGCCGTCCCATGCCCGCCGCCTACAAGCGGCTGCCCCCCAAACTACGCGCCGCGTTCACCCGCCTCAAGGACAGTCTCGACGCCATCCCCCCCGAAGAATGGGACCAACGCCGCCGCCGCTGGCTCGAACTCCAACGCAGCCTCCGGCCCCGGTAAACACCCCAGGCTTTCGCGCAGAGGCCCCTTCTATGCGTTTTTGGAGCCCATAGGCTATCCTACAGCCATTCCGCTGTCTATCAGCGACAGACATGTGAACGAGACCGGTACGGCCGGAGCTCCAGGAGGAACGGGCATTCATGACCTTTCGGTTGTCACGAAGACTTGCGCAGGGAATCCGCATCGTGCCCGAGGACAGACTCCCTCTCGACAGGAACCCCTTGGGGGATTGGTCGTGCCACGTGTTTCCAGCCGGCCCCGCCAACTACATCCTCGTGGCCAACACCTCCTTCCTGTACTCAACGCTGTTCTCCCCGGACGGCGTGACCCACGCCGAGCCCTTCCTGCTCAATGCACTCAGCGGGATACACGCCCGTCTTGCCCACGATGGCTTCGAGTTGCCCGGCCAGCCATCCATGCTTCCAGCCGATTCGGGCGTCGCCTTCGGGAAACTGCTGAACCGTAGCGAGATCGCCCGGCTCACGAACTTGGTGCAGTGCGCGCAGCGCCTCTTGTTGAGCCCGCAACCGTCGCTGCGCGAAACGTGTGCGCGACTCAACGACCGCCCATTCAAGAGCCTCAAATTCAGAACGCCAAAGGAGGCCCTCTACGCCGTCATTGAGTGTCGACATTGACACGCCCTTGACATGTCCCGGGCGATGACTCCTACAGAGCCGCCCGACTGTCGGCGCGTCCCCACCACGCGGCGTGCGCATTCCGGCGAGAAAAGGTATACTACGGGTTCTTGAGACGTTTTCCGGGTTTTTCCACGTGTTAGGGGATGAATCATCATGAGAAGCGATATTGCCAAGAAGGGGTTCGAGCGCGCCCCGCACCGTTCGCTGTTGTGGGCCACCGGCCAGATCAAATCCGAGGAAGATTTCGACAAGCCGTTCATCGGCGTGTGCAACAGTTTCGACCAAGTCATCCCCGGCCACGCCCATCTCGACGAGCTGGGCCGGATCGCCCGCGACGCCGTGCGCGAAGCCGGCGGCGTCCCCTTCGAGTTCAACACCATCGGCATCTGCGACGGCATCGCCATGGGCCACGGCGGCATGAACTACAGCCTCCCCTCCCGCGAACTCATCGCCGACTGCGTCGAGAGCATGGTGCAGGCCCACATGTTCGACGGCCTGGTGTGTATCCCCAACTGCGACAAGAT
>JAFGTL010000477.1 GCA_016934125.1 Candidatus Hydrogenedentota bacterium | reverse complement strand
GCACGCGTGGTTCGTCTCGAATGCGGCCGCACGCGGCCGGAACTCCGCCGAGCCGATCCGCCGCGGATCGCCATCCGCCACCAGGTAGTTGTAGCCAATCGTGTGCCTGGCGCCCTGGATGATGCCGGACGCGTCTTCGAGACACGAGGACTCCTCGAGCACGCGCCGCGCCATCACCGTCCACGGGATCCCGTCCAGTTCCTCGGCCATACTGAACGCACCCACCTCGGACAGGCTGATGCCCTCGGCGTTCATGCCGGCCAGCGCGCCCACCACCCCGGCGTAGCCCATCGTCACGAACGGATGCGCCCCTTCGGGCCGGCACACCGTGACGAGTCGATCCTCGTGCATGCCCGTCTGGGCCAGCCAGTCCAGGTTGCGGAGGGCGAACAGCTTGCCGTCCGCGGTGCGCGATCCCCACACCGCGAACATGGTGCACGACATGCCGGGGGCGTTCCCGCGCGCCAGTTGCGCGGCCGTGTCGGGATCGAGGAACTCGCCAAACCGCTCCTCGCGCTTGTACAGATCGAAGTTCGTGACGGCCGTCATCCGCTGGAGATCCGTCGCGCTCAGATCGACGCCTGCGGCCTGCGCCCCCTCGGCGATGGCCGCCAGTTCGCGGCAGTAACCCTCAGGCACATGCGGCGCCATCCGCTCCCAGGCCGCGTCCAGAATCCTGCCCACAATGCCCGCAGGCACGCCTTCCTCGGCAAACATGGCGGCGATGCGCCGCCCGTTCCGCAGGATCCTGTCCCCCACGAAAAACCCATGCTGCCGGCCCAAGGCATCGGCGGCGCCCGAAACGTGCAGGACGGGCATCTCGCCCAGCGCCGAGTGGTATACCTCCAGGTAGGCGCCGTCCACCTCGCCCACGCGGCGCGCCCCCTCGGGCCGAACCGATACGACTGCCACGTCCACAACCTCCGCTCACAGAGACAAATGCCGTTCGGCTCAGTATAGACGCGGGCTGCGGCACCTTCAATCCCGGCGGCCGGCCGCGTCCGTCATGACGATCACGCGGACGCCGAAGGGCTCGAGTTCCAGGGGCAGGGATTCGCCGGTGTCTTCTGTGACACGCGCGCCTTCCTCGATCCGCTCGGCGGTGTAGATCCGCACATCCTGCCCGCCCGGCAGGCCCGCCTTGCACTGCTGCGCCTCCGGCGTGGTGTTCGCGAGAACCGCCGCCACCGAGCCGTCCGCCGCCGCGAAGGCGCCCGACGTGATAGCGGGCAACCGGAGCGGCACCTTCGCCACCGGCGGCCCGCCCGGCTTCAACGGCGTGCCGTTGCGCTCGTCGATCCGTGCAAACCACACCTCCGTTTCGCCGCATTCGACGGGGATGGGCGGCAACGTCTCGCCCAGCAGCAGATACTCGGGGAAATGGGCGTAGGGTTTGCAGAAGGCGAAATACGCCCGGCTCACGAGCCCCTCCCACTCCTTGTCCGTATCGAGGGGCACCTCGTGCATGAAGGGCCCGGGGATCAACCCGCGCGTCAGGTTGTTGGCGAGAACGCGGCAGCGCAGGCCGGCGGACGGCCGAATGCCGCGCTGCCCCTGGCCCTGGACGCAGGCCGCGCCGATGGCCGTTACGTATTCGTGGTAGAGATACGAGAAGAGGCCCACGCCCCGGCCGTTGCGCACGCCCACGTCAACCTCGCCGAACTGCCGGCTCCAGTACGTGGCCATGCAGGGGATCGCGAGTTCGCTGACGTTTTCCAGGAACAGCCCCAGTTCCGGCTCGATCGGTTTGCCTTCCTCCAGAATCTCCTCGCACAGGCCCTCGAACCCAGTCCACATCCACCGGCCATAGCCCGGCGGATGGCCATGGCCGGGGTGATAGCAGGGCGCCACCTGCCGGCCGCCGATCTCTTGATCGAAGCTCACCAGGGGCACGCCGAGCCCCGCCACGTCCAGGAAGATGCGCTTCATCGTGTCGCGCGCTTCCGGGCTGCCATGGCACAGCGTCGCGGACAGGCCGCGCCACGAGCCATGTTCACGAAGGCGTTCGTAGTTGTCCACCAGCCACGGCGAACCATCTGCGCCGTGGACACACATCCCTTGGCGTTCGAGGAAATCATCGGTGTCGTCGAAGGCCGGCCCGCTGCCCGTCTCCTGACGCTTGATCACCCACCAGAATCCCGACGTGAGAAACGCCGTGCGGTGGCCGCGGGATTTCAGCGCCGCATTGGCCTCGCGCCAGAGTTCGTTCGAGGGCACGGCGGGCAGGTAGTTGATTCCCGCCCACGTGCCGCGATTCTCCCACCCGTACGGCACGAAGATCATGTGCTTCAGGCCGGTTCGCCCACGGTACGCGTCCATCAGATCGGGCAGCTTCTCGAGGCGTTCGCCCAGGAGTCGGGCGCGGCCCTCCGCGTTCTCGATCCCGGTGATGATGACGCCCGCGCCTTCCTTGAGAAACGCGGGGATGTCCTCGCGCTCGGTTAGCCGCTTCCCGCACCACGGCTGCCGCACCGCCCACGCCTTGTAGAGGGCCGCGGCCTCCCGCCAGTCGCCCTGGAATGTGCGCACCACGACATCATACGGCAAGCGCGCATCGCGGCCGGGGAGTTCGGGGAACAAGTGCTCGAACCCCAGCGACACCGACTGCCCGGCGGCACACCACAGGCTCAGCGACTTGCAGTGGCCTTCGGCATCGTGCATGCCGCAGTACAGGCCGGCGGCGCGATCGTACAGGGCATAGAACTGGGCAAAGGCGGCCCCGGGATACGACACCGATCGACGCGCGTTCTCGCTTCCGGGACGCCGCAGTACCGCCCCGCCGTCCCACGGGATGAGGAGGGCGTCGTCCGAATCGTCGCCGCCCAAGCCGGCCGAGCCCGGCAGGCTGGGGAACGAGATCCCGGCCACGCACCAGTCCGGTTCCCCGTTCCGGACGCGGATGCCCAGACGAATCGTGCCGTCGCCGGCGGGCGCCGCCGTGACGGTGGCCTCCACGGCATACGCGATATGATGGGTGAACTCGAGTGCGAGGGCTCCAGTGGGCTCTTCCCGTACCGCGACGGACTGGAAATCGCGGCTCGACAATTCCACGCGAACGCCGTCGGCCGGTTTCGTCAGGCGCACGCGGAACACCCCCTGCCTGGAATCGGGCGCGATGAACTCCTGCCCGGTGGCCCTGTCCAGGACATTGCAGATCGCCCCGGTTTGGGAATCGAACGCCAACGCCGTACACGGCGTCGCAACGCCCCGCCGATTCGCCTCCTCGAAGACGCCCGCGTCCGCAGGCAAGACTGAGGCGTCGAGCGGGGGCCACGCGCCCACCCGCAGGCCGTGGGCGGCCAGCGCCTCGCCCGTCAGCGGCTCGAAACGAATGTCGTCGAACAGCACCGTGGCCGTGCTCGGCTGGCGCGGAGAAGTCCACACGCCGAGGGCCAACACGCCGTCAAGATCGTGTGGATCCCGGCCCTCAGCCTGCCAGGCGGGCTCAGGCGCGCCGGCCGGCCACGTCTTGGCGAATGCGTAGTCATCGACGCAGGCAAACGCAAGATGGATCCACTCCGACGCGTCCGGCAGGCGGGCGGCCACATCGCCCAGCGACACGGAAGGCTCGTCCTGCCCGTAATAGCAGAATGCCCGGCCTCCGTCGCGTCCGACGCACAGCGCGCGAAATCCCCCGCTCCCGTGACGCCCATACACGTACGCATTCGGCGGCGCGCCCTCCCACTCCAAGACACGCACGCGCAGGGACACGAGGAAGTTGGGCGTGGCCCCGCTGCCTTCCAGCACGACGCGGGTATGGTGCGGTTGCGTGGCCACGATGCGATATGTGTGGTTGCCGGGCACGTCGTCCTCGGCCACGACGTTGCCCGGGCCGCTCCATCCATCCGCGCCGCCTTCAAAGTCCCACGCCGCGGGCCCAAGTGCCGCCGCGCACCACGCAGCGCTCAGTCCGTATATGAGATAGACGCCTATGGCCAGGTAGCGCACGGATCCTCCTCCCGGTTACGGCCCGCCGTTACTCGAATGCCAACACGCCGAACTGCCGCGGATGGCCGAAGTCCGCCTCGGCCGATGCCCACGACCATGTGGCCGGGCGTTCGCGGCCGGTGCGGAGACGCGCCACCACGTTGATACGCCACGCGGCCCCCGGCACGGGCGATGCCCCCAAGGCCTCGAACGGAATCTGCATCTCGACACGAAACCCGTCATCAAGCCGCGTGGTTCGCGTGTCCCAGTCGGGATTCCAGTCGCGCTTGGGGGTATGGTGCCCCGCGAACGCCTCGAACCGCCACAGCGCATCCGCCTTGCCGCCGGCCTTGCTTGCGATGAACTGCCGGTACGCCTGCTCGGCCGCGGCCGTGTCGATCATCACTTCGACGGTATCGGCCGAGCGGACAGCGGCCGAATCGTGGGGCTCCGCTTCCGGCCCGTCCGCGACGAAGCCGGCGCCCGAGCAGACGCAGACGACGTGCAGCCGCGTGGCGTCACGGGCCACCCCGACTTCGACGCTCCCCCCATCCTCCCCGCCATCCACGGCGTACAGAGGCTGAAACACCATCTCAGGCAAGGCTTCCACGCCGGCCGCCGCGGGACACACCATCCGGGGCACGGCCCGCACGGGGATCCGGTGGCGGAACACGCACTGGCCACCGTCGGCGAGCACCAGTTCAAGGGCAGGCACACCCACCTGGCTTGCGGCTTGGCCCGTCACGTGGAAGTGCACGGCTTGCGCTTGTCCGGGCGCGATGCGGACGGATTGCGCGCCGGGCTCGGGTATCCACAGGCAGCTCTCCGAGCCCGGCGGCCCCCAGGTGAGCGTTGCGGTGACGGGCCGGGCGAAGGTGTTCCGGATCGACGCGGCCAGATCCCCGTCTACGCTCCGCCGCCGATCACACTCGATGGTGAGCGGCCGGAGCGCATCGCGCTGGGCGTTCCGCTCCGTCACGGTGGGATACCACGCGGCAAACGAGATCGCAGCCCCGTCCCTAAACCCGTATGCCTCCGTGGTCTTGGTGCGCAGATCGAGTTCCTCGCGGAATCCGAGCCGGCCGAAGGTACTCCAGGTGTCGTGGTTGAAGAAGAACACGCCCGGCGCGCCGCCATCGAACAGATCCTTCACGCCCCGCTCGATCTGCTTCGGGCTGAGAGAGCCGCTCAGGATCCGCTCGTTGGTGAAGTCGTAGCGGGCCGCCTTACGCGGCCACACGGCCGTGCGCGTTCCCTCGGCGAGCCGCACGAAGCCGAGGCCCGTGGGGCCTTCGGGCATGAGCATGTCGAAGAGCCCTTCCTCGATCCACGTGGGCACGTCCAGCCCCTGCTCATCGAGTTTGCCGGAGCCCCAGTGCTGGATGAAGCGGCTTCTGTCGGCGAAGCTCGCGCAGAGCTGCACCTTCCGCACCTTGCCCGCGTTCACCTCGTCGGTGGCCGCGCGCAGCTTCCGCAGGAACGCGTTCATGTGCTCGAACTTGTCCGGCTCGTCTTCGTTGAAATAGTGGCCGTATCGCGTGAAATCGACGACGAATCCGTCGATGTCGTGGTTCGCCATGATCCAGGCGATCTTCTTCACCTGATACTCGTGCACTTCGGGATTCGCGTAGTCCCACCGGCCGCGCCCCTTCTTGATGTTCCATTCGGGGTGGGCTTTCATGGCGTCATCGACGGAGAACGAGCGTTCCATCATGAGCGCCACGAACAGCCGCACGCCCACTTCGTGGGCACGCTCGGCCAGCACATCCACGATGTTGATATCGTTCTCGAAACACCACCGGAAGAATGCGTTGGCCCGGTAGTCGCCGTGCCGCGTATGGCCCGTCATCTGATACATGCCCGTGTACGGCGTAGGAATGATGATGCCGCCCAATCCGCCCAGCGAGAGGTTGAGGAAGTCGGCGCTCTGATCGCGGAGCGGCTCGATCAGCCGCGCAATGCACGCGGTATCGTGGGTGCCCCACTTCCAGAAGTAGCTGAAGCCGTCGTTGTCGTATCCGGCGACGCGTACGTCGGCCCGGGCCCGCTCCGCCTCGATCCGCTCGGCCTGCGCGTCGGACAGCCGCACGAGCCGCACCCCCGCCAGGCACGCGTTGGCCAGCAAGTGTTCGCTGTCGTACGTGCCGTAGGGCTGCCGGAACAGGAGGCCCTGCCCCGTCAAGTCGGCGGCCCGATACAGCACGTCGACAAGCACGCCGGGTGCCGGCGCTTCGCCCTCGATGGTGCTCACCTGCTGCGGGTTGACGTGAACGAAGTGCTTCTCGCCCGGCAAGCGCACGTCTATTCCGCCGTTGACGTCGGGCCGATACGTGCGCACCCACACCGCATACCACCCGCTGAGATCGAGGGGCAAACGCAGTTCCGGCGCGAGGCAGGATTCGGGATCCTCGATGTCCTGCTCCTCGACGCACACCAGCGCGTAGGGCGTGTTGTCGCCCGGCACGGAG
>JAFGTL010000476.1 GCA_016934125.1 Candidatus Hydrogenedentota bacterium | reverse complement strand
GAGTGGGCGGCCGGCGCGGCGGGCATCGACGGGTTGGTGCCGGAAGGCACACCCGATATCCACGCCGACTTCGGCGACTACTGCTACAAGGGCTTCCGGCACAGCCTGTGCCACGGTTGGGCGGCCGGGCCGACGGCCTGGCTCTCGAAGCACGTGCTCGGCGTCGAGCCTGCCGAACCGGGCTCGACGCGGCTGCGGATCGCGCCGCATCTGGCCGGCCTCGAGTATGCCGAAGGCGCGTTCCCGACGCCGCAGGGCGTCGTGCGCATCCGCCACACCAAGGCCTCGGGCGGCGTGGAAACCCATGTCGACGCGCCGGAAGGGGTGGAGATCGAGTCGGGCCGAGGGTAGGGGCAGGCCGGGCCGCGGGCCTACGCCCGCTTCTGTGTCAGCCCGCGTTGTCGGCCGTCTCGTGCTCGGGCTCGCCGCCGGGTGTGCCGGGCTCGACTGCGAAGTGCTTCCTGAGCCGTTTGTGCACTCTGTAGTTGCTGACGGCCGACGCGACGAGAGCCACAATCACGATCAGGGCCAGCATCGGGACGACAGTGATCACCATGGTTCTCGGATGCTCTGCAACTACCCGTTCGAGGCCCGCACCACCCCAATCATCCGGGATGGCCCGGCCGATTCCCGGGTTGAACACCGCGATGGCCGAGAACAGCGAGAACACGATCACGATGGCCACAATCCACGTGGCGAGCGCCGACACGGCCGTTCGAGGAAGCGCCGGTTGCCGGAACAGATAGCCGCAATGCCCGCACTGAATGCGGTGCGCCATTGCACTGGAGTACAGGACGGCCGGGAGGAAGCCGCCGGTGATAAGCAGCAGGCAGCCGAGTCCGGTTTGGGAGTCATCCTTGGGCAGGACGAAGTCGTCGTTTCTGCCGCAATTGGGGCACTTAAAGTAGTACGCCATCGCCTTCCCCCCGTATGATCCTGAGATGCCCTCTCGGGATAGTGTAATGCATCTCCCGCTGGTTCACAACCGTTTTCAGGAAGAAAGGCCCCCGCGGCGAACCGCGGGGGCCTTGAATCGTCTCGATCCGGGCTGTCCGGCAGGGCCGGGCCGCCCGATTCACGCACCTGCGCTAGAAGCAGATCCGCGTTTCGACGGTAAAGAAGTCGGCGTCTTCGTCGTCGCTGCCGCCGGTGAACACGAGGCCGTTCCGGGCGTTGTAGTTGCCGTCGGACAGGCCGTCACCGGTGAACAGGTGGCACCAGTGGGCGAGGAACATCAAGTCTTCGCTGTAATGGTAGACGACGACGAGGTCGGTGGTGATGCCGATTTCGTTGTCGTTCTCGCTAGCCCAGAAGGGCAGCGCGGGAGCGATCGGCACGCGGAATCCACCGAGGGTGACGTAGGCCGGCGAATCGAACTCTTCGTCGGCGAGGTAGTAGTAGACGTCAGCCATGACATCGAGCTTCTCGAACGGATGCAGGTCGACACCGGCCTGGAAGATATGGCAGTTCGACAGATCGTTGTTCAGATCGAAGAAGCCGTTGTACATGACGTTCGAGAACAGCCGGTTGAAGCTCACGCTGGCGGTGGGCTCGTCAAACGGGTTGATCCATTCCCAGAACGACACGTCGCGGTTGTCTTCGCCGCTGTAGTAGGCGTAGCCCACCCACAGGCGCGGCTGCATGTAGACGTCGAGCGTGTAGCCGACTTCGGCCGTGCACGCCCACGCATCGAACTCCGCGCCATCATCGCCGTAGAGGAACGGCTTGAAGCCGAAGCCGACTTGATCGGCCTCGCCGAACTGATAAGCGCCCTCGATCTCGAAGTCCAGATTTCCGACTTGGCCAGCTCCGCGGAGGCCGACGGTGTGCAGATTCGTGACGTCGTAATCGTCAAGGCCGAACAGGTCTTCCACCCACTCGAACGGCGCGATGAAGTTCGTGTCGTTCAGGCTGCGGGCGTCGCGCACCCACATCCAGTAGGCGTCGAAGGTCATGTTCTCGATGCCCTTGTAGGTCCCATACACGCCGTAGAACCAGACATCTTCATCTTCTTCGGTGATGCCGCCTTCGGCGAGGATGGCCGCCCACGCATCCACGGAGAACATGTCCGTGTCATACGTGAGGCGGAGGGCGTCAAAGGAACGTCCCGGGAACCACGGGCCGTTGTCCTTGGGGCCGACGAGCCACTGGCTGCCGAACGCGAGTTCCTGGCGGCCGACGCGCATGCGGAGCGGCTGCTCGAACATGTTGCGCATCTCGATGTAGGCCTGGTAGACCTCGACATCATTGCCCGTCCATGCACGCGAGTCCGCGCCCGTGATGTAGTTGGAGCGGAAGTCCTCACCCCAGACGTCGTAGCTGTCCAGCTCGATGAAGGCCGTCACGTCGCAGGTGAAGTCGGCTTTCACGTTGAGCTTGGTGCGCTGCTCGACGAATCCGGACGAGTTGCCGTTGCCATCCCAGCGGTACGGGCTGACGACACCGATGCCGTTGAAGGCCGGCGCGCCCGACAAGAAGTCGCCCACGGCCCGGAACGGCGTGAAGAACGTGGGGATCCGAGTCTCGAGCCCGGTTGGGGACGAAACCCAGTTCGTGATGTAGTTCCCCTTGATACGGAGCTCACCACCGACTTGAATGTTCTGCAGTTCGGCGAAGGCAGGCGCCGCCGCCAAGAGAACCGCAGCGACAAGAATTGCGGTTGTTTTACGCATTCTGCGTAACCCCCTTTCAGGTTTCGCACGGGTTTCTCCCGCGCGACTTCCCAACCCGCGGCGGCCGGGGACATCAAACCTCCCCGCGGCCGCGGTGTGCATGAATCAAACTGAGTTATGGTTACACCATTTCACACTGGCTCTTGGAGCACGCGTCTGGTTGGTTTGCATCCCCCCTTTCCCCTCCAGAGTCAAGCCACTGTTGGTGGACTATCCGCTCTGCCAGTAGGGCCAAAGAGTCCGCTTCGAGCACAGGAGCGCCCCGTGCTCTTCGGGAGGCATGATAGCCACCTTTCACGCAGGTGTCAAGCATTCCCGGACGTTTTTTTGCGCCGATTGAGCCGGCCGAACCGCCCGATATAGGGGCAGACTCGCCGGCAACCACCATATGCAGCCCCGAAGTCGGCCATGAATGCGACTGGGGCCTTGGTGCTCCAGTTTTGTCTGAGACGAGCCGGACGGAACTGGACAGGAGTCCGGGGGCTGTGCGAAACTCGGCGGTGGCCGCAGGCGCGCGGTGGCCGCAGGCGCGCGGTGGCCGCAGGCGCGCGGTGGCCGGGCTTGAGGCGGCGGGTAAGCAGGCGGAATGTCGGAGATGGATGGCGATGACTGGGCCAGCGGGGATCAGGGCCGAGCGGAGACACGCGGCGGGGCGTCTGGCGTGGGCGGCGGCCGTGTGGGTACTGCTCGTGGCGGGCTGTACGCGCGAGTGGACATCGGTGCCGTGTTTCGAGCTCGGGGGCCGTCGCTACGCGAAACCGTTCTATACGCCTGAGCACTACCGCACGAACAGCGATCGGCTTGAGGCGCAGGCGTATTTTCTGTACGGGGCGGGTGATTACCAGGAAGCGCTGGAGTGTCTCATGCAGATGCGCGACCAACTCGATGCGAAGCGGGCCGCCACCATGATCGGCATCATTCACACGCGGCTCGAAGCGTACGATGAGGCGGAGAAGTGGCTGCGCACCGGCATCGAGGAGGGGGAAGATCCGGATTGGGCTTGGGCGGCGCTGATCTGGCACTACTGCGAGGTGGGGCGGCTCGCGAAGGCCGAGGAGGCCGCCAAGACGCTGACGGGGCTCACGGCGTCGCCGGAGTCGTGGCACGCGCTGAAGACGGTTCGTCGCCTGCGCCGGGAGGCGGAGGTGCGGGCGCGATGGCTCCGCGCGCTGCCGTGGCTGGGGGCCGCGGCGGCGGTGCTGGCGGTTGTGGTGGCGTTCCGGATTCCGGTGTGGCGGCGACGGCGGCGCGAGAAGGCGCGCGAGGCCCACGTGAAGGCCATGGAACAGGAGTTGCACCTGCTCCATGTGCGGACGTCGCTGTCGATCGATCAAGTCAAGGCCAAGCTGCTCGAGGAGCGGGCCAAATCGACGGCGGCGGCGTTCCTCCACCAGTTGGTGGTGCAGGGGCACCTGGACGCGAACGAGTCGTCGTTGAAAGGCATCCAGGGATTGATCGCGATCTATAGACACTCTCTGAAGGAACTTGATAAGCTGGTGCTGGAGGAGAAAGAGAGGGATCGCCGGCGCGAGGAACTCGAGAAGGCGTTGAAGGCGATGGTACGGGGCCTTTCGGGCGGGGCGGGGCCGTAAGCCCCGGCAACAAGGAGAAACGCGATGTGCGAGCGGGAATCGAGCGAGTTGAGTCCCGAGGAGATGCGGATTGCGGGCGCCCTCCAGGTGGTGCGCGATGGCAGCCAGGAGGTGGTGAAGGTGGGCGACGCGCAGATTGCGGTGCCGTCGGTGAGCGCCACGTCCGATGAGATGGACAAATTCAACCGGTTCCTGGCCACCACGCGCCTGGCCGCGATCGAGCGCAAAAAGCAGAAGCAGATGCGCGAGATCCGGGCCGCCGCCGAGGTGGAGGTGCTCGAGGCGCGGACGCAGGCCATCGTCAAGGCGCACAAGGGGCTCGCCGGGGAGGCCCTGATGGAGATCCTCATCGCGGCGAACCAGTTCGGCCGCGACGCCATCCGCCGCGATGAGTTGGCCGAGCAGGGCAATGTCCAGCGCGCCATTCTCAAAGCGGCCATTCAGTACAGCGAGTTCATCAAGGAGGTGCCGACGGATCTGCCCGAAGGCGTGCGCAGCGACGTGCTGGAGCACGCCCTCGAGGTTTACAAGAAGACGCTGGACAGGATCCGGACGACGGACTTCAAGGTCGAGTTGGGCGACGAGCAGGGCTAGGGGCCGGGGACAGCGGTGGGGGCCGGCTCCGGAGTGCCGGCCGGGAAGAAGTGGGCGTCGAAGGCGGCCCGCAGATCGGCGACGAGCGCGGGATCGGCCGTGGCCAGGCGGTCGTGTCGCTCCTCCGGATCCGTGACGAGTTCAAACAACTCCTCGGAAGCATGCCCCTCGGGCGGCATTTCAGAGCGAAGATACTTCCAGATTGCGGAGTTGCCGCGGCGGATCACGGCCCGGTTCTGCCGGACGGCCATGGTGGTATGGAAGCTGTACTCGGCCGCGTCGGGCTCGAGGAGCGAACGGCCTTCCCAGGCCGGGGGGCACGGGAGGCCGAGGCGGTCGAGGATTGTGGGGGCGACATCCACCTGGGAGGCGAACTCGAGGTTGGCATAGGCCACGTCCGGGCTGTCCAGGATGAGTATCGGGATGCCGATGTTCTCCTGATACAGGAAATAGGAGTGGAGATAGCCGCCGTGTTCGCCGAAGGCCTCGCCGTGATCGCCGAGGATCACGACGACGGCGTGGTCGAGGTATCCTTTCCGCTCGAGCACCTCGAGGATTTGGCCGATCATGTCGTCGGCCTGGAGAATGCCGTTGTCGTAGCGGTTGAGCAGGGCCCGGTGTTCTTCTTCGGAGTCGTGGCGGAAGTTGTACGAGGGGCGCTCGGACTTGGCCGGGGTATAGCGCTCGTACTCGGGCAGGTGGACGCCGACATAGTGGGCGGACATGAGCCACAGGTAGAAGAACGTGGGCGTGCCGGCGTACGCGGGCACGGCGTTGAGGTTCTCGACAATCGAGCGATCGTCGCCGATGGGGAACTGCTCTGAACTCGTTCCGTCTGCGTATTGATCGAGGTTGTACGTGTACATCGCCTCGAGCCCGGGATAGGTATTGCCGCAATCGGACAGGATGAAGCGCACCATGTAGCCCTGCTCGCGAAGCAGGTGATGGATCGTGCAGAACGGGCCGGTATCGCGGCCGGGATATGCGGCCGTGGTCGAGGCCACGGTGGCGAAGGCACCGCCCACCGAGCAGGAGTAGTTCGACGTGGCGAAGGCCACCTTCCTGAGCCGCCCTGTCTCGAGCAGCCGGGCCAGAACGGGCGTGGTGTCCCGCTCGTATCCGTGGATTCCCATGTGATCGGCGCGGAGGGAGTCCACGAAGATGAGGACGATGTTGAGGGGGTCGAACGCGAGGCCGGTGGGGTAGTCCCCGATGGAGAACACCGAGCCGGCGTCATCGCCGTCGAAGTCAGGGCCGCCGGCCATGGGGGCGAACAGGGAGATGATCGGTTCGCCGCGCCAGGAACCCCACGGGAAGCGGAGTGCGCCCAGAATGGCCGCGCAAGACGCGGCCACGATGAGGGCGGCACCCACCCCGGTGAGCAGGGCGCGGCGCCTGTCCCGGAAGAGGCTGAAGGGCCGCCGGGGCAGGAACAGTTCCTCGAGGCCGGCCAGGATGCGGCCGGAATACCACAGGAAGGGCACGAAGGGCAGGGCCAGGAGGACTACGGCGGCGGCCCCGATCGCGCCGACGGGGAACGGAAGGGCCTGGGTGAGTTGGCCGAGCCGGGGGAGAAACATCATGATGAGGGGGAGGGTCGCGTTGCTCCCCCACAGGGCGTTGCCGGCGTAGTCGAGGACATACAGCAGAAGGAGGGCGGCAGACAGCGCGCCGGGAACGAGGACGATCAGCCCTTGCGTCAGCCGCCGGGGGAGCCGCCGGACGCAGACGAGCGCCCCGAGCAAGAGGGTGGTGGCGATGAAGAGGGGCATGACGACGGCAAGGTGGAGCGGGATCAGCAGCCAGCCGTAGCCGAAGGCGAACACGAACACGCCGGCCGCGGCCGCACTGGCCGCGCCGTAGAACGCGAATACCGCCAAGTAGGCCTTCCACGGGCCCACGCTACCCCCTCCCCCTCCGCTGCGCGGATGGCAACTCGTGGTGCACTTCGGAGTCAAAGCCCTATCGGGACGACGCCCACCACTACGTCACGTTACCCTTGAACAACATTTCGCGGGCGATCACGAGGCGCTGGATCTCCTGGGTGCCCTCGTAAATCTGCATCAGTTTGGCGTCGCGCATGAGTTTCTCGACAGGATACTCCTTCGAGTAGCCGTTGCCGCCGAAGATCTGGACGGCTTCGGTGGTGACTTCCATGGCGACGTCACCGGCGAAGCACTTCGAGAAGGCCGATTGCTTGCTCTGGCGCATGCCCTGATCGGCCATCCATCCGGCCTGCCAGGTGAGGAGGCGGGCCGCCTCGATCTTCATGGCCATGTCGGCGAGCTTGAACTGGATGGCCTGGTTCATGGCGAGGGGTTGATCGAACTGGTGGCGCTCGCGGGCGTAATTGACGGCTTCCACCATGGCGCGCCGGGCGAGGCCGACGGCGCCGGCGGCGGTGCCGACGCGGGCCTTGTCGAGCGTGGCGAGGGCCACACGAAACCCCTTGCCCTCGCGCTCGAGGAGGTTGCAGGCCGGCACGCGCACGTCTTCGAAATGCACCTCCACCTGGTTCGAGGCGCGTTGCCCCATCTTGTTCTCGGCCTTGCCGATCTTGACGCCCCAGTCTTTCTCGACGATGAAGGCCGACATGCTGCGCGCGCCCTTGTCCTTGTCGGCCAGGGCGAACACGACGAAGATGTCGGCATAGCCGCCGTTGGTGCTGAAGCACTTGCTGCCGTTGATCACGTAGTCGTCGCCGTCGCGCACGGCAAAGGTCTTGGCGGCGGCCGCGTCCGAGCCGGCCTCGCGTTCGGTGAGGCAGAAGGCCGCGATGGTGAACTCCTTGGCGCACCGGGCGAGGTACTTCTGCTTCTGTTCCTCGTTGCCGAAGAGGACGATGGGGGTGAGGGCGAGGGCGTTGGCCATGATGCTGGTGGCCATGCCCATGCAGCCCGCGCCGAGTTCTTCGGTAACGATGGCGAGATCCATGCAGGAGTGGCCCGGGCCGCCGTATTCGGCGGGGATATTGTCATTCATGAAGCCCAGTTCGAAGGACTTCTTGAGGATCTCCATGGGGTACTCGCCGCTCTCGTCGAAGGCCGCGGCCTGCGGGGCGATCACGTCCTGGGCGAATGCCCGGGCGCGTTCGCGCAGGGCCTGTTGCTCTTCTGACAGTTCAAAGCCGATCATTGTGCGTCCAGTCCTTGGATGTTGTGCGCTCCGCGCCGGTTCTTGGTTTTACCAAACGTCTCCGAGGCGGATCGGACAATCCGCCCTCCCCACCTGTCCCCAGGGTGGCCATAATCTAGCATGCCGGCCGCGGCCTGTCAAAACGGCGCGGTCTTGCCGGGGGGCGTGCGCGTCTCCGTGCCCCTGGCCGCGCCGGATGACGTGATCGCGCCGTCCTGGTGGGGGCATGAAGGCGCGATCCGGACGTTCTACGTGGCGTTCAGCCTGAAGTAAGGGCGCCGGCGGCCGCTCACTCGCACCACACCGCAAACAGGCGCGCGTTGGAGAGCGTGAAACGGAGTTGCACCGGGCCTGTCGCGTTCGCCAGGCCGCCTTCTTCCCATTCGACGGGGATATCGAGCCCATCGCTGCGGACGGGTTTCGCACGGGCCGCCACGGCGCCGTCGGCACCGAGCACCTCGATGCCGATTGCGCCGAAATCGCACGTCGCGTTCAGGTGAAGGGTGTCGCCGCCCAGCACCAGCGGTTTGGTGAGTAGAGTGCCGCCGTCGAATGAGGCGTCCAGAGAGACGAAGCGATCCAGCGCGATGGTGGCCAGGCCGATGCCGCCGCCTGACTCGCCGGCATCGGGGCCCTCGTACGGGCTGTGACGGTAGGTGCGGCCGCCGTAGTAGAAGCGCAGTTCGTCATCGACGCGCAGGGGCGGGTTGTTGGCGAGGGAGTTGTTGAACCGATCCCATTCGCCTACGCCGCCGCAGGGGATGAAGGGGGTGCGATCGCCCACCCGGGCAAAGGCGACGCCGTCGCGGCTGACGGCGAGTTGGATGTCGAGGTGGCAGGTGTCTTCCTGGTTGTGGAACATCTGCACCAACCCGATGTACACGCCCTCGTAGGGGAACACGAGCATCGAGTAGATCTCGTCGCCGGGGGTGTCTTTCGTGTCGGAGGCCATGACCACGGGCGCGGTGGCGGGATCCTTGTAGTCCCAGTCGAGGAAATCGGGCGATTCCACCCGGGCCACGGCCCGGCCCCAGAAGTAGCGTTCCAGCCAGGGATCGCCGGCGCAGGCGGCCTTCACGTCGGGGGCGGCGAACTTGGTGCGGCCATAGAGCACGTAGTGCCCGGACGCGGGATCCCGCATCCAGTGGGTGGCGCCATCGCAGATGGCTTCGGTGGCCCAGGGCTCGCCGGATGTCCAATGAATGCCATCCGGGCTGTAGGCCACGCCCAATCCCCGCCGCTGGCCGCCGTGGAAGGGATCGCGCCTCGGGCCGTCGTAGTCGCGCTGGATGCTGAGATAGCCGAGCACGTACCGGCGATTCGGATCCGCGGCGTCGGGATCCTTGTGCACGCCGAACACCTCGTAGAAGAAGGGCATGTAGTTGGGCTGGCCCTCCTCGGCCTCGCGGTGGATCACGATGTTGGTGGGCGAGCCGTCCACCTCGAACAGGCCCAGGGCGGGCTTGCTCCACGCCAAGCCGTCCGGGCTCTCGGCGTAGCTCACGCCGTGGCTCCCGTGATACCACATCCGATAGAGTTCGCCATCGCGGAGGATCGAGCCGTACACGATGGCCATCGTGCCCTCCCACGGCTCGGCCGGCCAGAGCAGCGGATTCGCCGGGGATTTCCGGGCAGAATGGATGGTGCGTGCGATGTTCTCGGCGGATTCGACGAGGTAATCGTCGAGAAACAACTGCTTCTGCGCATCCAGTACGATGGGATCGCCGGCTGCGGCCGCCGCGGCCGCCAACACCAACGGAATCAGTTCGAAACCCATGACTCGCCCTCCCTCGCGTTTCCCGCATACTACCCGGAATCCGCGCTTGGCACAACGGCCAGTTGACGCGCACGCCGGCTGGCCGTAGTGTAGGGACATGCGGCGCGGAGCGATTGCCGCACCGCCCGCGAACGGGGAGGCGTATCATGGCGGGCATGAAGGCATTCGATCCGGTGGGGATGATCGCGGTATGCAGTTGCATCGCCATCTTGGTGGCGGTGGCGGGCCGCGCATGGGCCCAGGCCCCCGAGGCGCCCGGACGCGTCGAGATCCGCGTCGGCATCGACGACGGCGACCTCCGCGGGGGCGATCACCGCGCCCTGCAGGCAGCCGTGGACTACGTGGCCGGGCTGGGCGGCGGCACGGTGCGGATCGGCCCGGGGCGATATGTCATGCGCAACGCGCTCTTCCTGCGCGACAACGTGCGCGTGGTCGGCACGCCGGGCGAGACGGTGCTGGCCGTGGCCGATGCCGCGTCGAGCGCCTTGGCCGTGGACGGCGACTGCAATGAACTCCAGATCACGCTGGCGGATCCGTCCGGGTTCCGGGTGGGCGATGGCGTGGCGGTGAGGGACAAGCGCTTCGGCGGCGGGTTCTGCGTGACGACGGCCACCCTCACCGAGCAACTCGAGCCGGCCACGTTCCGCATCTCGACGCCCCTGTATCTCGACTACTACGTGTCCAAGGAGGGGACGGCGCAGCGGATCTTCCCTGCGGTGGCCGGGCTCGAGATCGGGAACGCGGCCGTGGAGGGGCTCACCATCGAGGGGAACGGCGAGCACTCGTTCTGGCTGGACGGGTGCCGCGGCGGCGGCATCTTCCTGTTCAAGTGCGCCGATGTACACATTCGAGGCTGCACCGTCCGCGATTACAATGGCGACGGCATCAGCTTCCAGGTATCGAGCGACGTCATCGTCGAAGATTGCCTCGCCGAGCACAATATGGGCTACGGGCTGCACCCCGGCAGCGGCTCACAGCGGCCCGTGATGCGCAGCAACCGATCGCTCAACAACGGAAGCGATGGCATGTACGTGTGCTGGCGGGTGCGCCACGGCTTGTTCGAGGGCAACGAACTCCGCGGCAACGGGCGCGTGGGCATCTCGATCGGCCACAAGGACAGCGACAACGAGTTCCGGGAAAACCTCATCGCGGAAAGCGCGCAGGCCGGGGTGCTCTTCCGCCGGGAAGACGAGCCCATGGGCGCGCATCGCAACGTGTTCGAGCACAACCGCATCGTCGATAACGGCCTCGCGGGCGGCGTCCGCGCCTGCGTCGTCGTCGAGGGCCACCACCTCGGCGTGGCCTTCCGCCACAACGAGATCGGCAACTCGAAACCCGGCGCACCCACCCAACTCGGCATCTTCGTCGGCGCCGACGCCGGCGGTTTCATCGCCGAGGGCAACACCTTCACCCACGTCGAACAAGAGATGGAATCGGAGCAGGGCGGCTGAAACCGCCCCCCGAAGCTCGGCTCAAATCCAGAACGAGAAGTAGAGGTAGAGGGCGAGGACGAGGCCGAGCACGATGGCGGAGGCGGTGACGTCCCACCAGTTCCAGCTTGCGCGGATCTCTTTGCGATCGGCGTCGGAGAAGGCGGCGTAGGTGAGGCCGGCGATCTGCGCCTCGGGCTGGGGGGGGCTGAGGTGCGAGACGAGGGTGACGACGACGACGGTGATGCCGAAGAGCCAGCCGGACGCGAACAGGAAGTTGTAGTTGCCGATGGCCTCGAGGGGGCCGGAGGTAATCTTGCCGGCATGCACCATGGCCTCGATAATGAGCTTGGCCATGCCCAGGATGAAGCCGAGGGCGAGCCCGGCGACGGCGCCGCGGGCGTTGATGCGTTTCCAGAACAACCCGAGCAGGAACACCGCCGTGATGGGCGGGGCGAGGTAGCCCTGGACGCTCTGGAGGTACTTGTAGAGGCCGCCTTGGGCGATGCTGCGCATGACGGGGATCCAGATGATGCCCAGGAGCACAACGCCCGCCGTGGCGATCCGGCCCACCGTC
>JAFGTL010000475.1 GCA_016934125.1 Candidatus Hydrogenedentota bacterium | reverse complement strand
GGGGTTCATCGCGGGCTACGCGCTCCACCCCTACCGGCCGAGGCCCACGGCCGACTGGGCGCGGGCGCGCGAGCTGTGGCGGTTCGGCCGGTGGGTGCTCGTGTCGGCGATCCTGGGCCTCCTGCTCGGCCAGGGCGACGATCTGTTCGTCGGGAAGATGCTGGGCGCGACGGCGCTGGGCCTGTATCAGATGGCCTACCGCATCGCCAGCATTCCGGCCACCGAGTTCGCCCAGCGGCTGGCCATCGTGCTCTTCCCCGCTTACTCCGCCCTCCAGCACGATCGCCCGCGGCTCCGCAACGCCTATCTGAAGGCCCTTCGCCTCAGCGCCCTCGTGTGTTTTCCGGTGACGGGCGGACTCGTCGTGCTCGCCGGGGATTTCACGGCCCTTCTACTCGGAGAGAACTGGCTCGCGGCCGTGCCCGTCATCCGTGCGCTCGCCCTCGTCGGGTTGCTCAACTCGCTCGTCAACGCCCGCCCGCTGCTCCTCGCCATGGGGCGGCCCGAGGTGAACACGCGGCTTCAGGTACTGCGCCTGGCGCTGATCGCCGTGCTCATCTATCCGCTCACGGCCGGCCTGGGGATGGTGGGCACGGGGGCGGCGTTGTGCGCCAGCGCGCTGATCACCGAAACGCTCGCCCTGCTGACGGTGCTGCGGCTCCTGGGGCTCCCGCGCCGGCGCGCGGCAGGCCCGCTCCTCCTGCCCATGTCGAGCGCGGCCGTCATGATGGGCGTTGTATACGCCCTGGCGTCGTGGGGCGTTCCGGGGAGCCGGCTCGCGGGGTTCGGCCTGCTGATCCTCGCCGGGGCGGCGGTGTACGGGGGGCTCGCCCTGCTCCACGATGTGCTCTTCCGGACAGGCAACTTGGCGTTGATTCGCGAGCAACTGCGCGCGCTCCGGGGGGGCGGCCCAGGGGCCCGGCGCTGAGCCGAGGCACTCCGCCCAAGCCCGCAAAGCGGATTGACAGATGGGCCGTGTCCTGATAGGTTGCGTGACAGGCGGCCCCGGCGTGGGGGCACGGGAGGTGGCGGCCGCCGGGAGGGAGGACGTGATGCGAAAGGCCGGATTCTCTCTATCGGAGTACCTGTGGGTGATCGTGCTCGTCGTCATCCTGGCGATCATCGTCCTGCCGATGCTCGCGAAGTCGCACGAATCGGGACGCCGAGCCAGTTGCCAGGGCAACCTCAAGGAATTGGGGCAGGCGCTCCGCCTGTACGCCAAGGAATCGGGCGGCGGCAAGTATCCACCGACGAAGTACCTTCGAGGCGACACGTGCGAGAAGCGCACCATGGATTTCTTCTTCCAACCCGATCTGCTTTACCCGGCATACTTCACCAACATCTGGCTGTGCGTATGCCCGTCGGACGAGGAATCCATGCAGGAAGTCGCGGGCGGGCGATGGAGCCCCGACGACGACTACTCGAAGGGCATTGCGCCCTGCCTAATCGACACGTCTTCCTATGCGTATCTGGCGTGGGCCACGTCGCCGGCGCATTTCATCAAGGAAGGGGCCGATCCGAACGGGCCGGATCCCTTCAGCGCCATCGACGACGCCGCCCTGGCCGTGGTGACGCAGCTTGCCGAGAAGGTGAAGAAGCTCCCCTTGGCCGAGGCGCGCGACTTCCTCGATGAGGACGTCCCGTATCCGCCGCCCGATAAGCGCGCGCTCCACCGGCTCGCGGACGGCGTCGAGAAGCACTTCGCCGACGATCCGAACGACCCCAAGGCCCTCGAGAAAGCCCGCGGCGATATCCCGGTGATGTTCGATCTGTTCAGCGTGGATGCGACGAAATTCAACCACGCCCCGGGCGGCGCCAACGTGCTCTTCCTGGACGGAAACGTCGAGTTCGTCCGCTATCCGGGCAAATGGCCCGTTACCAAGGTGATCGCGCTGATGAGCGCGATGTAGGCGCCGGCGGCCTATCGCTCCGCGGGCAACCGGATGAACTTCTGTGCGCGTTGGCAGGGGCTGTCAGCGCCCACATCGCTGAGATACAGATCGCCCTTCGAGTCGACGGCGATCCCGTGCACCCAGTCGAGTTCGCCCGGGATGCCTTTCACCTCGCCGGCCAGCGGGAACGTCCACAGTTCGAGGACGCGGCCGGTGGTGTCGAGTCTCATCACCAACTGATCCGTGGGCGGATTGCCCAGGTTGCCCGCATCGCCCCATCGTTTGGGCGATGAGCCGCACACGTACACTTCGTCGCGGGGCGTGATCCAGAGGCCCCAGGGATTGACAAGGTTGCGCCACTGGCCCAGGGATCGGCCGTCCTGATCGAAGATCTGGATGCGACAGTTGTTCCGCTCGCCCACGTACAGCCGCCCGCGGGTGTCCATGGCGATGGCGTGGGGCTGGCTCAACTCGCCCCCGCCGACGCCAAGCGTCCCCCAAGCCTTCACGAACCGGCCCCGCGCGTCGAAATGCACGATCCGGTTGTTCCCGTATCCGTCGGTGATGAACACGTCGCCGCCCGGCGACACGGCGGTGGACGTAGGCCGGTTGAAGTGGGACGCGTCCTCGCCGGGCTCGTTGAGGGTGCCCAGCCGCAGAAGCAACTCGCCGGCCGGGGTGTACTTCTCGACGACGTGCCGGCCGTGATCGGCGATCCACACGTTCCGCTCGTGGTCGATGCAGACGTGGTGAGGGCTCTTGAACTCGAGGCCGTCCCAGGTGTCGAGCAGTTCGCCGGATGTCGAGTACACCTGCACATGGGGCGCCAGCGCGCTCAGCACCCAGACGCGATCATCCGGGCCGACGGCGAGGCCCGTCATGCCCTGCCATTCGATATCGTCGGGCTTGGCGGGCCAGGCCGGATCGACTTCGTAGCCGACGGCCAGGTTGATCTTGGGATAGGACGCGGCCGCCCCGGCGTGGCCATCCCCAAACGGCGCAACGATTGCCCCGGCCACGAGCGCCGCCGCCATGCACACTGCGCCACGCCGCCCCAACTCCACAATTCTCCTCATGGTTCGCATCCTCATCCTCCTCGAAGGAATCACGCCCGGCTCCCGGCGGCCTGGCGCGCGCTCAGGGCTTCGGCTTCCCCTCCAACGGCAGCAGCTCGATCCGCCGGAAGAAGATCTCCGCCCCCTCCGACTGAACCTGGATGCGGCCCGCCTGCGGCTCTGCGCGGACAGCCTCGTTCACGATGACTCCGTTCAGTTTGACGGTGATTCGCGCCCCTTCGGCGAGGCACTCGAGCCGGTTCCATTCGCCAATGGGCTTCTCGACGTCGTTCTTGCCCCGGAACCCCTTCTCATCGCGCCAGTCGGGATCGCGGCCGAACCAGTTGACGCGCCCCTCGTGGATTGTCGCCTCATCCCCGTAGGGATCGTACACGTGGCAGTTCCCGGACAGTTCCGGGGCGACG
>JAFGTL010000474.1 GCA_016934125.1 Candidatus Hydrogenedentota bacterium | reverse complement strand
GAAGGACATGATCATCCGGGGCGGGCAGAACGTGTATCCCCAGCAGGTCGAGAACGTCATCATGCGGATGGACGAGGTGATGGAGTGCTGCGTGGTCGGCGTCGAGGAAGAGCGCTGGGGACAGGAGATCCTGGCGGTCGTCATGCCCGCCGAGAACGCGTCGCTCACCGAAGAGGCCGTGATCGAGTTCTGCCGCGAACACCTCGCGGCCTACAAATGCCCGCGGTTCGTCCGGATCGTGGATGAACTGCCCAAGACGGCCACGGGCAAGATCCGCAAGGTCGAAGTGGCCGCGCGGTTCGCCGACATCGCCAAAGGCTGAGGGCCGCGCCGGCCCCGATGCGTCCGGCTTATCGGGCTGGGCCCTGCTGCGTGCCGCCGGTCGCTTGATCGAGCAGCCGCTTCTTCTCGGCAGCCTGCTGGGCGTCAAACCGCTCGCGGGCAGGCCCCACGTCCGCCTCTTTCTTCTTGGCCTCTTCGAGAAGCCGCGCCTTCGAGTTGGCGTAGTCGGCGCCGGGCTCGTCGGCGAGGAGGCTCAGAATGGTGGGGACGCTCCGATACTGCTGGATGGCCTCGTCGAAGGCGTTGTCCTCGATCAGGCGGTCGCCCTCGTCGATCTTGTCCTGGGCCTGTTCGAGCAGGGATGTGATGATGCGGTTGATCTTGGTCTTGCACTCGTCGATGTTGTCCATCGCCGCGGTGTAGTGTTCATCGAACTCGTCGTCAACCATGCCGAACACGTTGATGGCAAGCTTGTACTTCGCGATGGCCTCGCCGTAATTGCTGCGGCTGAGTTCGGCGCTCTCGGCCTCATGCTTGACCTGCTCGGCGCGGGCGATGGTCTCTGCGGCGAGGGCGCGCCGCTCCTCGCGCTCGGCGATGGCCACCTTCGTCTCCGTGATGAGGGTCTCCGCGTCCTTGTTCCGCCGATCGTAGACGAAGGCCTCCTCGAAATTGCGGAGGGCGTCGTCGAGGGCCGTGTCCGGGGCGTCGGGCGCGCCGACGATGGCGAGGAGCGCCTTGCCCTCGCGGAGGAAGTGGCCGGACAGCTTGCCGAGGACGCGATCGCGATCGGGCCCCGAAAAGGCGAGGGCGATCTTCCATTCGGCCACCCCGCGCTCCTTCGCGCCGTAGGCGTAGAAGCTGTCGCCTACGGTTTCGTAGGCGGGCAGGATGTCCGGATTGACGTCGGCGAACGTGTCATAGACCTTCTCGGCCTCGAGTTGGTTGTGCTTCACGGTGAGGAGATAGTCGATCTCGTCCGCCAGATACCAGGTGACGGACTCGGCCGACGGGCGCACGTCGCTCGGATCGCCCTCGACGCGGAGCACGGTGAACCAGGCGTCGGCGACGGCCTGCACGGCCTCCTCGAACAGGGCCTCCCCGCCTTTCCGCAGGTAGCCGTCGTAACCGACGCCCTGATCGTAGTCGGCTTTGACGAGGAGCCGGGCATCCTCGTAGTAGGTGCGGCGTTTCTTGAGGTATTCCTGCGGATTCCGGATGTACGCGAGATCCTTGTCGATGGGGATGAACGAATACTGGCGCAGGTGCTTGTCGATATCGGTCTGCATGGCCTTCAACAGGCGCTTGGCCTCCGGCGACGGATCGAGGGCGAACGGCAGCACCGCGTCGGACATGAGCGCCCCGAGCACGCCCATGCGGTAGCTGAAGTAGCTGGACGGCTCGTGCCGGCGCGCCTCCCGGAGCAACTGGATCTCGGTGCCGATGAGATTGATCACCTCCTCGAACTCGCCGACGTGGTCGCACTCGCGCAGTTGGCTGACACCGGCCAGCGCGCCGCGGAGCAAGTCGGCCTCGTAGTTCGATTCTTCCGCCCGGAAGGCGTCGGGCATCGTGCGCCGGACCATCTGCAGGGCCGTCACGGTGATGGCGCGCTGGGCGCGAGGGCCCCATGCGGCCGCATCGACGGCACCGAGGCCCAGAATCAGCAGCACGACTGCCGCGCGTGCCGCGGTTCTCATTGAAACACTCATGATCTCCGTCGTTCTCCTTGCGTTAGCTTCTGCCGCGGTGCACTGTTGCCCCGCACAACGCCGCGGCCGGGGCCCACTCGTCATCCGTAGTAGATGTCGAGCGGATCGTACATCGGATCATCCGGGTAGTAGTAGTATCGCGGCTCGAATGCCGTGCCGGGCAGCCGGTTCCCGCACCAAGGCGGCACGTTCATGAGGGTGTAGTTGTCGTAGATGTTGGCGCGGAGGAACTCGACGAAGAACTGCGTGTACGGGAGCCGGTAGAGGGGATCGGGGTACTCGCGGAACTGGACATGCCCGTCCAGGTACAACACGTTGCCGCCCCGCGGATAGTGGTTCATGACGATCCGGCCCAACTGGGACGCGCTGTCGAACAGCACCGGCACATCCGAGTCCGAGTAGGCCTCGCGCGCCGGATTGTTGATGTCCCGGATGAACAGGCGGCTGATGCCGATCCGCGTGCGGTAGAACGTGTTGCCGCCACCCGGCCCGTGGCCCCCGGGCAACATGATGTTGTCGTCCATGAAGTCCACCCGGCCCAATGACATGCGCAGGCACAACTCGTCCCACAGGAACAGGCCGTGCTCCTCGGTGACCACCGCGTAGGGCAGGTAGGTGTACATCTGGCTCGTGACGCATTCCGGATCGGGCCGGAGCCCCTGCAGGTGGGCGAGGGCCCAGTTGTCGTCCGGATCGATGAACTGGGAGCGGTCGATGCGTTCGGGCGCGAACGTCTCATCGGCATACCAGCGTTCAGGTTGCGAGCCGCCGCCGCCCGCGAGGGCCGATTTGCACACGAGCACCTCGAGGTCGTCGAGGTAGTCGGGATAGCAGGATTCGACGTCGAAGATGAAGTTGTTGCGGATGAGTTGGGGATGCCAATAGCCGTAGCCGCCCGTGTTGGTGCCGGAGGAGAAATCGTAGTAGTTGGGGTCGCCCCAATACCCGTTGGGCGATCCGGGCGGGAGCACGTCGTTATTCTCATTGGCATACATGATGAACACGAGGCCCATCTGCTTGAGGTTATTCGCGCAGTGTGTCCGCCGGGCCTGTTCCCGGGCCCGGGCCAGCGCGGGCAATAGGAGGGACGCCAGGATACTGAT
>JAFGTL010000473.1 GCA_016934125.1 Candidatus Hydrogenedentota bacterium | reverse complement strand
CGTCATCGAGTTCATCGGCAACGGCAAGAGCAGCCGCGCGCTGATTCGCAAGGGCCGCCTCGATCGCCTCGTCCGGACCGTGCGTTCCGGCCAGGAGTTCACCGTGCTCGACGAGGCGGGCCGCCCCCTCGACGACGCCCGCGTCTGGATGGCGGGCCACGAGTACCGCGCCGGCGGGGAGGGGGCCATCGTCGTGCCCTTCACGAGCCAGCCCGGCACGCAGCCTATCGTGTTGGCCCACGGCGACTTCGCGTCCCTCTCCACATTCGCCCACGAGGCCGAGTCCTACACGCTGTCGGCCGGATTCCACGTGGATCGCGAGTCGCTCCGCGCCGGGATGACGGCCCAGGTGGCCGTCCGTGCCGCCCTCTATCTCAACGGCACGCCCGCCCCGCTGTCCTTTCTCGAAGAGCCCACCCTCTCCGTCACCGCCGTGGATCAGGACGATATCTCGACAGAGATGGACGTCGAGGCATTCGAGCTGTCCGACGACTGCCTCTCAATTCACACGTTCCAGGTGCCGGCCGATCTGAAAGGCCTCCATTTCACGATCAAGGCCAAGGTGCCTCTGCTGACGCGCCCCGACAAGGCCGACCTGAGCTTCTCGAAGGCCTTTTGGCTCAATGGGATGGATGCGCGCCCCGCCACCGAGGCCCTCCACCTGAGCCGGTTCGGCGGCGCGTACGCCATCGAGTGCCTCGGCAAGTCGGGTGAGGCCCGCCCCGGCGTGCCCGTCACCGTCACGCTCAGACACCGCGATTTCACCGAACCCTACCGCCAGACACTCCAGACGGACGCGGCGGGGCGGATCGCCCTCGGGCCCTTGGCCGATATCGAGTCCGTCATGGCCCAGGGGCCGGATGGCGCCAACCCGACGTGGGCGCTCGTCCACGAGGCCCACACCTACCCGAACAGCCTGAACGGGCGCGTGGGCGAGCCGGTGCGCGTGCCCTACATGGGCGAGGCACCGGCGCCGGATCGCGCCGAATTCGCCCTTTTCGAGCTGGCCGGCGGCACCTACGTCCGCGATCGGTTCGATGCACTCAGCATCCAGGACGGATTCCTCGCGCTCGCCGGCCTGCCCCCCGGCAATTACGAGCTTGTCCTGAAACGGGAGAACGCCAGCATCTTCGTCCGCCTCACGGAAGGCGTTGTCGAGCGCGGATACGTGCTGTCGCCCTACCGCCGCCTCGAATTGAAGAATCAGACCCCCCTCCAGATCGCCGCCGTCGACGCCGACGCCCATGCCGTGCGCATCCACGTGGCGAATCACTCGCCCTTGGCGCGGGTGCACCTGGTGGCCACCCGCTTCGTCCCCGCCTATTCGTTCTACGCTGACATGAACGCCCATGCCCTGCCCGAGCCCGGCGCCATCGCCGTGCCGCCCGCCCTGTCCGCCTACCTGTCGAGCCGCAACATCGGCGATGAATACCAGTACGTCCTCGCCCGCCGGTATGCGCGTAAGTTCCCCGGCAACGCCCTCGACCGCCCCAGCCTGCTCCTCACCCCCTGGGAGGTGCAGGGAACCGAGACGGGCGAGCAGGCCGCCGCTGAAGGCGAGCCGCCCCCGCCGGCCCCGCCGCCCCCGGCGCCCGCCGCGGAACGGGCCCAGGCCCCCGAACCCGGCGCCGGCGGCATGGCGGACGACGCCGATCTCGATTTCCTGGACGGCGAGGCCGTGGTGTTCCTCAACCTCGAACCCGACGCGGAGGGCAACGTGATCGTGCCGCGCGACAAGCTCAACGGGCGCCAGCACCTCCACATTGTCGCCACGGATCCGGACAACACCGCGTACCGCGAGGCCGCCCTGGACGCCGCCGCCGTGCCGTTCCGCGACCTCCGCCTCGCCCACGGCCTCGATCCCCAGTCGCATGCCGTCGAGCAGAAGGCGGTATCCGTGCTCGATGCCGGCCAAGCCTTGCGCGTGCCCGATGCGGCCACGGCCCGGCTCGAAGTCTATGACAGTGTCGCGAAAGTCCACCGGCTCTACGTGACGCTCACCGGCGACTCGAACCTGGCCGAGTTCGGCTTTCTCGGGCGCTGGGCCGGGCTGTCCGACGACGAGAAACGGGCCCTCTTCTCCAAATACAGTTGCCACGAACTCAACCTCTTCCTCTACTTCAAGGATCCCGACTTCTTCGACGCCGCCGTCCGCCCATTCCTCGCAAACAAGCTCCACAAAACCTTCCTCGATCGCTGGCTACTCGACGCCGACCTCCGCGGCGACCTCGCCCCGTGGGCCTATGAGCGCCTCAACGTGGCCGAACGCGCGCTCCTGGCCATTCGCGTCGAGGCCGAGCGCGACGCCATGGCCCGCCACGTGGCCGATCTGTTCCGCCTCGTGCCCCGCGATACCGGCTACCTCGACCGCCTGTTCATGACCGCCCTGCGCGGGAGCGCCCTCCGGGCCGCGGGCGGGGGCGCGATGCAGCACTACCTCTTTGACGCGAACGGCGGCGGCGGCTTCAGCCCGCAGTTGGCGCCGCCTCGCGAGCCTGCCGCCAGCGGCGTTGTCCTCAACGGCGTGACCGTCGGGCAGGCCGTGGAATTGCTCGCCGACGCGCCAGCGGACGAGTTCCAGGCGCGCCCAAGGTCGAAGAGCGCCCCCGCGGTGCGCGAGGAACTGGCAGACCGCGGCTTCGCGGTCGAGAAGGGGGAGGCCCGCCGCGGCCGGCCCCTCTACCAGGCCCTCGATACCACCAAGGAGTGGGCCGAAACCAACTATTACCGCACCCGCGCCGCCGAAGACACCTCGACCCGCGTGCCGGCCTCCGCGTTCTGGCGCGACTACGCCGACCACGTGGCCCAGGGCGGGCAGGAGCCCTTCCTGTCGGCGCACCTCGCCGAGGCGGCCCGGAATTTCACCGAGGCCATGTTCGCCCTGAGCGTGCTCGACGTGCCCTTCGAGGCCGGCGAACACGCCATCGAGACGGACGGGCGGGCGTATGCCTTCACGGCGGCGTCCCCCGCCATCGTGTTCCACAAGGAAGTGCGGCCGGCCGATCCGCCCGCCGAGGCCGATGGCGGCGGGCCGGCGCCGGATGCGCCGGTGGTGCGCCAAGGCTACCTCCTGCACAGCAACCGCTCCCGCACCGAGGACGGCGAAGAGGTGGCCAATTTCGTCGAGGGCGAATTCACCACGCGGGCGGTGTACGTCTGCCAGGTGGTGGTGACGAACCCCTCCGCAGATCGGCGCAAGGTGGACGTGCTCGTGCAGGTGCCGCACGGCGCCGTCCCCGTGGCCAACAGCCGCTACACGAAGAGCGTGCCCATCGATCTGCAGCCCTACAACGCCCGGGCCATCGAGTACTCCTTCTACTTCCCCGAGCCGGGCGCCTTCGGCCATTTCCCCGCCCACGTCGCCCGCGAGGGCGAGGTGGCCGCCTATGCCGCGCCCACGACCCTCGACGTCGTGGCCGGCCCCGGCAAGGCCGATCCGAACTCGTGGGATTTCGTCTCCCAGCACGCCAGCCCCGACGACGTGATCGCGTTCCTGGACGGGCATAACGTGCACGAACTCGGCCTCAGCCGCATCGCCTGGCGTATGCGCGATCGCGCGTTCTTCAACCGAGCCACCGAACTCCTCGCCGGGCGCCACGCCTACGACCACACCCTCTGGGCCTACGGCCTCTACCATAACGATCCCGCCACCGCCCGCCAGTTCCTCCTCCATTGCGACGAGTTCCTCGCCGAGTGCGGCGCCTTCATCGACACGCCCCTCGTCCGCATCGACCCCGTCGAGCGCGCCGTCTACGAGCACCTCGAGTACCTGCCCCTCGTCAATGCCCGCGCCCACCGGCTCGGCAACAAGCCCCGGATCCTCAACGATCGGTTCGCCGAGCAATACCGCCGCCTCATGGGCCTCCTGCTGTACCGCCCCGGCCTCACCCAGGACGACCTCATGGCCGCCACCTACTACCTCCTCCTCCAGGATCGCGTCGAGGAGGCCATCGAGTTCTTCGGGCGCGTCACGCGCGACGCGGTGGCCGCGCAGCTCCAGTACGACTACCTGGCCGCCTACCTCGCCTTCTACACCGAAGACCTCGAGGCCGCCCGGCGCATCGCGGCCGGATACGAAGACTACCCCGCCGACCGGTGGCGCAACCTCTTCGCCAACGTGCGCCGCCAACTGGCCGGGATCGACGGGGCCGCCGCGGCCGCGGCCGATCCCGACAGCCGGGCTCAACGCCTCGATGCCCTCGCGGCCACGGAACCCGCCCTCGACCTCCGCATCGAAGGCAACCGGATCACCCTCGCCTATCAGAACGTCGAGCAATGCCTCGTCAACTACTACCTCATCGACGTCGAGTTGCTCTTCTCGCGCAACCCCTTCGAGCGGGCCTACTCGGACCGCTTCTCGGCGATCCGCCCGAACCGGACCGAGCCCATCGAACTCGCACCGGGCGGCGGCACCCACGCCTTCGAGTTGCCCGAAGACTTGCGCGCGCGCCAGGTGGTCGTCGAGGTCGAAGCCGACGGCGTGAAGACGTCGCAGCCCCTGTACGCGAGCGAGTTCACGGTGCAACTCATCGAGAACTACGGCCAGGTGCAGGTGGCCGAGCGCGCCACCGGCACGCCCCTTGCCGGCGTGTACGTCAAGGTCTTCGCCCGCATGAAGGGCGGCCCCGTCGAGTTCTACAAGGACGGTTACACCGACCTCCGCGGCCGGTTCGACTACACCTCCTTGAGCACCGACGCCCTCAACCGCGTCGAGCGGTTCGCCATCCTCGTGCTCAGCGACACCCACGGCGCCGTCGTCCGCGAGGCGGGCCCGCCCAAGCAATAGCCCCGCCGGGGAGCGCCCCGCGCCGGCCGTGCACGACATCCCGTGTCCGGCCGGCGCGGGCTTTCCCGGGGCGATCCCAAGGCAGCCGCGCCAGAAACGTCAGCAAATCGAGCCGCTGAAAAGGCCGCCCTACTCCCGCAGCAAGAGCGAAAAGCGGTGACGCGCGGACGTCCTCTCCCAGAACGGTTCCCATCAGTGTCCATCTGTGGTTGAGGCTCGCCCGCGTCGTTCAGCCGGCATCTCCGGCACCCACCGTCCAGCGGCCGCGCCCTCTGCCTGTCTCGTCTTCCATCCGATTCGCGTCCATTGGTGTCCCTTCGTGGTTGATCTTCCCTCTTTCCCCCGATCCGTGTCATCCGTGTAATCCGTGGTCAGTGCTCCCCTCTTCCCGCCGCTGTGAAGGCCCCACAAATCGGCCCCGATTCGCCTTCATCTTTCCTCCGATTCGCGTCCATTCGTGTCCATTCGTGGTTGATCCTCCCTCTTGGCCCCGATCCCCGTAATCCGTGGCCGTTCCTACCTCCGGCCCCCCTTCTGACCACCTTTCCGCGCCCCCATCTTCCGGCAACATAACGAGTTACCTCCCGCGGGGGGGTAAACAACCGTGAGCTATATAATAGAAGGGCTTTTATGGAGGGCCCCATCCTCCCCGG
>JAFGTL010000472.1 GCA_016934125.1 Candidatus Hydrogenedentota bacterium | reverse complement strand
GAGGGGGATTCGGGAGACGTGTGTCAAGCGCCGCCTCGGAAAAAGGCGGGACTGACGCCAGCGGAGCCGCGCACGGAGCCAGCGCGCACGGAGCCAGCGACGCGCCCAAAGGGCGCGCACGCGCCCGAAGGGCGCGCCGAATCGGGAAGATCGCTGTGAACCGGCTCAGGCCGCAGAGGGACGATCCCTGCCCGAACGGCAGGGCCATCCCGGCCGATTCCGGAAAGGTGCCGCACGGAGCGAGCGCGCGAGGTGCGCCTCCCGGAGCGGGTACGCGCAGGGGGTACGCGGCGGGAGCGTCCGGTACGGACGCTACGAGAATAGCCCACCGTTTCGAACGGTGGGATTCCAGCCGGGCCCCCTTCAGCCAGTCCCGGACGGCTGACTCCCCGGCGTGGGCCGGAGTCTGCACCGGAGCGAACGCGCACGGAGCCAGCGCAGAAGAACGCGCAGCGTTCTCCGGAACTGCGGGAAGCGGAACGCACCCTGCGTCTGGCGCGCTGAAGAACGCGCAGCGTTCTTCCAACGCGCCCGAAGGGCGCGCGTTTGGCCGCGGTCAAGGCCGGGCGCCGACGCGTGAGCTCCGTCTTGGCGGCCGGATTGAATGCGATTGGCCTCCGCAAGACGCTTGCCGGTTGGGGGCTGCCGTGCTATGCTGGGTTTACAGGGGCTCCCGATCAGTGCACATGCCCGGTTCAGCCAGGGTTGGGGCGAAGCAATGCAGCACATGTGTCAGGCCGTTGCCAGGGGGTGGTGTGTGGGATGCCGGCGTGTCTCCCTGGACGCCCGCGAACCCAAGCGCCTCAAACATGCGGGGGGCGGATCATGACGTACGGACGACGGTATCAGTGGACTGCCGGAATCGCGGCACTCTTGCTGCTCCTCTCTGCGCCAGGCTGCTATGCGGTGCAGGAGGTGCTCCGGGCACTTCTCGAGATCCGCGTCGACGTGCCAGCACTCGATGTGACCCCCGCCGAGCCGCTTCCTGCCGGGCCCGACGCCTTCACCTGGAAGCACTACAGCGAGAGGGCGATGGAATGGCAGGAGGAGGTGCTGTTGTCGACCTACGAGAAGTACGGGGAACGTTCGCCGAAATGGGACGAGAAAGCGAAGGAGTTCCTTCGGGAATACGCCGAGTTCCAGTACGGTGTCAGGAGCCAGGATGCTGCCGGACGGTGCAGAGAACTGGGCGAGGAGTTGTCCGAACTGGGTTGCTCGGATCCACGGATCCTCTACATGCGAGGGAACGTGGTCTACCAACTCGAAGGCGGACAGAAGGCACTCCCGTTGATCAAGCGTAGCCTTGCACCCCTCGAGGCAAGCGAGTATCCGCGGATCTGGCCCTACTTCGCCACCCGCAGACTCCAGTGGATACTGAAGGACACGCACAGGCACAGGGACGAGGTCAGGGCACTCAATCCCAAGAAGATGAGATACCTGGGACAGGCCGCTGGGGATCCCGATTTTGCCGACGGTAGCCAGCGCTACTACATGGAGGAGGCGCTGGTCGAGTGGGATGGGCTCTGCCGCATGCCCGACGACGCAGAGATCATGATCGACGAGTTGGAGCGGATTCCGGACGTCGATCCGTGGATTCGACACATGCTTCGCGGCCTGTATCACGTATCGAAGGGATGGAAAGCGCGAGGCGGCGGCTGGGCCGGCGAGGTGACAGACGAAGGATGGGAGGTATTCCATCGTGAACTGTCGTTGGCCACCGAGGACTTCACCGAAGCGTACACGCTGCATCCCGAATACCCGGAAGCCGCGACGTGGATGATCAGCGTCGCCATGGCCTCATCCGGCGGCCCGGGCGAGAGAGTGTGGTTTGAGCGCGCGGTGTCGGCGCAGTTCGACTACCGACCCGCCTACGACAAGCTGATGTGGGCGCTCCGCCCCCGTTGGGGTGGCAGCCATGAGAAGATGTATCAGTTCGGCATCGAGTGCCTCAACACCGGACGGTTCGACACGGAAATCCCCCGAGTCCTTCTGAAGGCGCTCTGGGATATCGGTTCAGAGCTGGACGACTGGAGAGACGCCTACAGGCGTCCGGGCGCATACGAGCAGTTGCAGACGTTCTATGAAGGCATGTTGGCTGAACCGACGAGGGCCGATTGGCACAGCTTCTGGCAGTCGTCCCATGGCATGGTGGCTTGGGCGGCCGGGCGATATGAGGACTCGAAGCGGCTCTTCGATGAACTCGGGGATGACGTCTATATGGAAGTCTTTCCCGATTTCGACTGCGAGGCGGACTTCGTACTCGGTGACGTCCAACTGCGCACCGGGGCCCTCCGCGAAACGTACGAGAAGGCTGAGGCGCTGTACGCAGACGATCAAGTCGCGGCGGCCCTGCCCCTCTTCGAGGAATTGCGCGACAAGGCGGCACCCGAGTCAAGCGCCCTCGCCCTGCTACGGCATCGCGTAGCTGTGGTCAAGACGAGGGCCGGATTCCTTTCGGGCGAATGGGCCGACCTCATACCGGACGCCGATCTCGCCGGATGGCAGTGCAAGGGAGGAGAATGGGCTGTCGACGCCGACGGTGCGCTGAAGGGCAGATCGAGGAAGTCTGACGCGGCACTGAGGTTGGTGTGCAGGTGCCCAATCGACGGCGACTACGAGATCCGGGGAGAGCTGGAAGGGGAATTCAACGTAGGAATCGTCCTGGGGCATCGCGAACGGCACAGGCCTTACTTCGTGGGCTTCAAGGTAGATGGGCACGAGGACGAAGTGACTCTGAACAATGAGTTCTCCATTCAGGAGTACCTCACGAGGCCGATGAGCCTTGGAGAAAGAAACCACATCCGCGTCCGAGTCGCGAATGGACTGCTCACGGCATGTGTCAATGAGGAACTGGTGTTCGACGAACAGCCGATTGATCCCGATTGGTGCGCCGCGAACGATGGACAGATTGGCGTCGGCGGCTCATACTACAAAAGCGATGGGGTCGAGATACGCTTCCGGAACCTGCAGATCCGGCGGCTGAATGCAGAGCAGGACGCCGATGAAGTATTTGCGATCCGGGCGCCGTTCTGAACGCACGTGGCTGCCTCATCGCCCACGCCCAGTCCCTCATCGCCGACGGTTTAGAGGGCGGCTTTGGTGAGGCCGTCAGTTGCGGAGTTGGAAGGCGAAGTCGACGCCGTGGGCGCCCCATGTGCCGTCAAGGGTGGTGCGCGAGGTGCCGTAGTCGTTGCCTTCCGTGGCGGAACCGTTGCTCGACCACATCCACATGCCGACGTCATTCAGGATGGAGATGTGATAGCGCGTGTCCGGGGCGAGGGTGACGGCGGGGATCGAGGCGGTGTATCGGTAGATGGGCAGTTGCCATCCGTTCGGCTCGAACAGCTCTCCCGTGGCGGCACGGGACGGTGCACCGACGTGAATCTCGTGGAGGGCAGTCGTCTGCGGGGCGCCGAGGCCGTTGTCCTCGAAGATGCGGATGGTGAAGTCGTCGGCGACGACGCCGGTGCGGTAGGCGCCCCACCAGCGGACGCTGGAGATGGTGCTCTGGTTCAGGGCGAGCGTGAAATCATCGGCGAGTTGGAGGATACCGCCGAAGATGGCGGATTCGTGGAGTTCGCTGTAGTTGCCGCTATAGCCGCAGGTGCCCTGATCGAAGATGACGGTGACGGCGGCCAACGGGCAGCCGCACAAGACGATGAGGACGGATACGGCCGCCAAGAGACGAACGCTGCGAGAAATTCTGCTCTTCATGCGACACATGGCTCCTCCCTTCAGGGACACGGCCCTGCCAACACGCGAAGAAGTCACTGGCTCAGGGGCTAGACAAACGTGCAGCCGAGCTTATTGTTGCATTTGCTCATCGCGTTCGCGGTGCCCATGAAGAGATCTTTGCGCTCGAGGCACTTCATGCACTCCTCGCTCCCGGCGGCACGCAAGGGCACAACTCTCGACGTCGTTTTGATGTGCTTCATGATTCGCCTCCCTCTCTGATCTGCCGCCATTATACCACGGAATCCGCGGCCGGGCGGCCAGAACGTCTGGCAGCGAAGGGCGGGCCCTCATCCCGCCGGCTGCCGCGCAGCCCAGGCTTCGGCGACGCGATCGAGCTTCTGGCCCATCAGGCGCGCCCGGGCGTAGAGATCGCGGTAGATCTGGAGTGTGGTTTCGGCGAGGAGGACGGGATCGGCCCCTTCGAGGTTATCGCGCTCAAACCGCCCGATGGCGACGAGGGGTTTGCAGGGCTCCCACATCTCCCCGAACAGGCGGATCTCTTCGTCGAGGCGCATAAGGCCGGCGACGAGTTCCTTGGCCTGCTGCAGGCCGCGCCGCTTGCGCAAGACGTCGAGAAGCTGTTCGGTGGTTCGGGCGCCGCGTTTGCCGAGGCCGGCCAACTCCGAGAACGCCTTGCACAGGGCCGCGCGCCACGCGTCGAGTTCGTCGCCGCCGGTGCGGTAGTGTTCGACGGCCCGTTCGAGGCTCTTGCGCTCGGCCGATTTGTCGGGTTTGCCGGAGAGGAACTCGAGCCACATGGCGCGGTAGGCGATGCGGATCAAATCCACTTGGGTGATCGGGCGGCGGACAAGGGGATACCATTCGAGGCAGCCGTCCGGCGCGAAGGCTGACAGGTATACGTCGACGGCCTCCATCTCGCCCTCGGCCTCGAACTGCGGCGCGCCGCGCCCGTCGCGGCAGCCGAGCACGACGTCCACGGCGCGCGCGATGTGGGCCGGGGTGAGGGCGGCGCGTTCGTCGGGCCCGGCGCGCATGGTGTCGGATCGGCCGAGGGATTCGCGGTGCCGCTCGACAGCGCAGTGGCCGGCGCCGAAGGGCCCGGTTTCGCGGAAATGAACGTAGCCCACCGACACGAGCACGATGGGGCAGCGGACGGCCGCGGCAATGTGCATGGTGCCGGTGTCGTTGGTGACGAGGACATTGGCGCGTTCGAGGAGCGCGGCGAGCACGGGGATGCTGGTTTTACCGAAGAGGTGGACGGCGAGTCCGGGCGCGGCCCGATCGAGTTCCTGCCCCAGGGGCGCCTCGTCATCGACGCCAACGAGCACAATCCGCGCGGCCCGTTCCTGGGCGAGGCGGGCGCCGAGCCCCGCGAACTGCGCTACGGGCCACCGCTTCGCCGTGTCGCTCGCGCCCATCTGAAAGCAGGCGACGAAGTCCTCCGGGCCGATGCCATGGCCGGCGAGGAGGCCGGCGGCGGTTTGCCGATCCTCGTCGGTGACGGAGAAGATCAGTTCCTGGCAGGGGGCCGCGTCGGGCAGGAAATGGCGGAACAGATCGCACAGGTTGAGCGCGTTGTACTCGCGATGGAGCACGCTTGTGAAGAAATAGTTCGGCCCGCGCCCGCGCAACACGTACTGCCAGTCATCGCTGAGATGGGCGCCTACGGCCTCGGGAATGCCGGCGAGTTTGAACAGCATGGCGGATGCGAGGCTGTGCGTGCAGTTGTACACCACATCGAACCGGCCTTCCTGGAGCTGGCGCACGTAGGATTCCGCGGCCTGATACGCCTTGAGGAGGCGGTCGGAGTCGTCGGAATGAAGATCGAGGAACATGGCGTCTTCGTCGTATACGATGACGTCGTCCACGTCGGGGTTGCGCTCGGCGATGGCCACGCCCATCCGGCGCACCATGGCGGTGATGTGGGCGTCGGGGAAGCGAGTCTTGAGGGCGCGCACCAAGGGCGACGTCTGGAGCATGTCGCCCATGCGCGTCATCTGTGCCACCAGGATCCGCATCAGTCCATCGCCTCCAACAACGCGTCGGCCGAGTTCCGCATCTCGCGCAGATAGGCGAACACGGCCTCGGGATGGGACAGCCGCGATCCCATGGCGGGGATGCGCTCGTTGAGGGCCTCCTGCGTGAACATCAGATCCGGCGGCAGCGAGGCCAGGTATCGGCCGAGTTCGGTGTCGCGCCCGACGCGCTCGGCCACCTCGGCCATCGTGCGCTGGACGCGGATCTCCTTCTTGAGGATACGGCCGCCGCAGCGCTCGAGGATGAAATCGAGCATCTGTTGCGCGCGCTTCTCGTAGGTGTGATCGCGGAGCACGCGGGCACGCGCCGCCGCGGCGACGCGCTCGCGCTCGTCGGGATGGGCCAGAGAGTGATCGATCAGGCGCCGCAGCCCGGCAAGGTCGCGGTAGACGGGCAGTTCCGTGTCGAAATCGAAGAACTGATCGAGGCCGCGGCACGGATCGCATACCTGGAATCCACCGCATGCGGCGATCTCGAACACACGGGGGTTGATGGCGTCGCAGTCCGGATCGACGCCGGAATGAGTAGCGCTCGAATGGAGGTTGAGGTTGATGGCGGAGCCGGCGACGATTTTCGCGAAGCGCTCGGGCGTGAAACGCTCGCCCGCCTTGCACACGAAGGGCTGGAGCTCGCGCGCCGTCCAATCCACGCCCCACAGCTTGAGATCGTAGTCCGTGAGGCCGGAGAACAACTGGTTGCGATTGTGGTAGCCGGCCCCGGCGAACGAGAGCTGGCACCCGAACTCGGCCCGTTCGGCGTCGCTCAGTTCGACGGGGCGGTGGATGTCCGGATCGCAGCCCGTCTGAACGAAGGCATGGTGGCGGCAGCCGGCCTCGGTGAGTTGTTGCTCGAACGGCCCGGGCTGGATGTGGAAGAAGCAGTCGTAGGCCGGCGCGATGTCGCGCCAATAGCCCATGTGGCGCCAGTTCTCGACGAACCAGAAGGCCGTTGCGATGCCCTCGGCGGCCAACCGCCTCGGGAACTGGGCGTCGACGGGCGCCTGGGCCATGACGATACAGATCTCGGGCTCAAACTCGGCCACGCGGGCGTAGCTCCATTGGCCGAGAAGGTTGACGAGCAGTCCGGTGAGTTGCCCGGCGGCCTTCTTCGACTTCACCGATCCGGACATGGCGTCGTAGAGATCCCAGCCGAGGCGGTTGTCCACCAGGAGCGTGCGGTGGCCTAGGCCGCGGAATGCCCGCTCGAGATATCCCGCGATGGGGAGCGAGCCGCCGTACATCGGGCCGACCACGGCCACCCCGAGCCGTTCGCCGGCAATCGCCGCCTTGGCGAGTTGGGCCTCCATGGCTTCAACAAAGGCCGGACAGGTGCGGGCGAGCCAGGGATGGACGAAAAGCTGGGGCCGCCGCTTCGCAAACGCCGCGAAGGCCCCGGCCGCCGCGATGGCGTCGGCCTCGCCCACGCCCAAGAACACCTCCGACTCGCGCATCGGCCCTTCCAGGGCGAGCCGCGCCACGGCCGCGTCGGGCTCGGCCACGGCCACGTCGAACCCGCGGGCGGCCAGTTCGAGCACGTGGTAGCCCAGCCCGAGCCCGGCCACGAGGACAGGGCGTCCCGGCTCGAGCCCGGCGGACTCGATAAGGCGCGCGGCTTCCTCGCGGGGCCGGTAGCGGCTGTGCACATAGACGCCGCCGGCCTTGAGCGTCGCCTCTCCCCCACGCCCGTCGGCGATCTCGAGTTCCGGGGGCACGGCCACGCCCTTCAACTCATCGAGCCATTCTCGTGCCGGTTTCATCGGATCAGCCGCCTGCTGCAGAACGGGCCATCACGATTGATCTCCTCTCAGGCTGTCCAACAGGGCCCGGGCTTCGCCGTGGTCGGGCGAGAGAAGCAGGAGCGTATCGAGCCGATCGCGCGCCTCCGCCAGGTTGCCCAGTTCGATCAGCATGCGCGAGAACCGGAGCGCCATTTCCACATTGCCCGGATGATAGTCCACGAAACGCCGCACGACCTCGACGATCTCGCGGAGCCGGCCGAGGGGCTCGGCGGCGTCGATGAGCTTGAGCATCAGCGCCTCGTTATCGAAATGGATATCGAGCGAGCGCAGCAGATGCGGGAAGGCCTGCCCGGCATCGCCGCCGGCGAGCAGTGCGAGGCCGAGCGCACCGAGGGCGCGGTGGTTGCCCGAGTCGGCCGCAACGGCCTGCTCAAGGAGGGGTACCGCCTCACCGAGGCGGTTCATGGCCACAAGGACGGTGCCCAGTTCGCCCGCCAACGCGTGGTCATCCGGGCGGAGCGCGAGCGCCGCGCGATACAAAGACTCGGCCCGATCCAGCATGCCGAGCCGGGCGCTCGCCTTGGCCATGAGCGCCTTCTGTTCACATTCGCCGGCCCCGACGGCCTGTTCGGCCCGTTGATACGCGCCTTGGAAGTCGCCCTCATCCAGGGCGCGCCGGGCCGGCGCCAAGCGATCCGCGTTGGGCTTGCCCGCGACGATCAGGTATTGATAGGTGAGGAAGTCCCGGTATTCGGCGTCGGACACGCCGGCCACGGTGACGCGGCCGATGGTGAGTGAGCCGTCCGGGTTGCGGGGCAGCCGATCGGCCTCCCAGACGGATAGCGGTTGGAGCCGCAGCACTTCGAGGCCGGCGTCGCGCACCATGTGGTGCATCTCGACCGCGGTGAAGAAGCGGAGGTGGGTTCGATCGAGGATCCCGGCGTCTTCATACTTCCAGCGGCCGTTGGCAAGCATCTCGACCACCTGCCAGAACCTCGCATTCGGGATACTCATGACGATCACGCCGCCCGGCGCGAGCACCCGGGAGCATTTCCGGAGCACCGCCAAGGGATCGATGAGGTGTTCGAGCACGTCGCCGAACACGATACAGTCGAAATGCTCATCGTCGAAGGGCAGTTCCATCTCCTCGATGTTGCCCTGGATGGCATCGTCGAGCACCTGCCGGGCCATGGCGCAGGCCCGTTCCACGATCTCGATGCCCACCACCTCCCGGGCGCCGCGCTCCTTGAGCGATCGGCCGAACTCGCCCGCGCCGCAGCCGCAGTCGAGCACCCGGCGCGCATTGCGCGGCACGTGCGCGGCCACTTCGGGGCGCGGCGCGCGGTAGTAGCCGCCCGTCCTGAAGCGGGATTCGCCGGTGAGTCCGCTCAACATGCCCAAGGCATCCAGCACCATCAGGATCACCTGCTTGGCCCGGGCCGGATAGGTGTGCTTGGCGGCCACCAGTTCGGCGCCCGCGGCGGCCATCCGTTCGCGGGCGCCCTCGTCGTTCACATAGCGCGCCACGGCCTGGCACGCCTCGTCTTCGTCCCCGTATGCGACGAGGTGCGCGCCGGGATCGAAGAGGGCGCGCAGTTCGTCCGAGTCGGGTGCCACGGCGAGGGCCCCCGCCGCCATCGCGTCGAAGAGGCCGCGCGGCAAGCCGCCGTTGTCGCCGGCGAACACGACGATCTTCGCGTTTGAATAGTCCTCCGCCGCTTGCTCCGCCGGACACGCGCGGAGGCCGCGTCCGGGAAGCTGCCCGGCGATCGCGCGTTCGAGCGAGGCCGTCGCGGCGGGTTCGCCGACACAAACCACGTCGATCGCGCGAGAGCCCGTGCCTGCCGGAAGGGGTAAAGACGCCGCCGAGGGCATCCAGCCCACGTTAGGCACCCCCGCCCCGGCCAGTACATCCACCTGCGCCCGCACCGGATGAAACGTGAAGTTGAACCGGCACGCGACGGCCGCGGCATCGGCCGTCCGCGCAGGCGATTCGGTGAAACAGCACACGGTGGGGCAGTTCAGCCGATCCATGTCGGGCGCCACTTGGCCGGCAGCCGGATCCACGCGGATATAGAGTTCCGGGCGGAACCCGCCGAGGGCCTCCAGCACGTCCCCGTAGGCCGCATCGGGAGCCACGGGCACACTACTATCGTCCGAGCCCTGTCCGCGGCACACGATCCGCACCTCGTGGGCTTCGTCGAGCGCCGCCGCGATGGCCGCGGCCGGCTCGCTCAGCGGCGCCGCGCCATCCAGTAGAATTCGGAGCCTGGGGATACCGGACATGTCCTCACCGGACGCCGCGGCCGCGCGCGAGCGCGCGCCGGGCGAGCCGGTGCCGCGCTCCGCGGCGGTCAGGAGCGCCTCGCGCCAGCGCTCGACAAACGCCTCGATGGGGAAGGCCCGGGCCACCGTCTCGCGGCCCCGCGCGCCAATCGCGCAGGCGAGGTCGCGATCATCGAGCAATTCCTGGATGTGGGCGCGCAGGACGGCCGCGTCGTACGCGGCGTATCCGTCCACGCCGTCGGTGATGGGCGAGGTGGGGTTGGCCAGGGAGATCACGGGCATGCCGCAGGCCATGGCTTCGAGGGTGGACAGGTTGTAGCCGTCTTCATACTCCTCGCGGGTGACATGGAGCAGGCAGCGCAGGCGGCGGTACGTGTCGACGAGTTGCTCGAAAGACTCGGAGGGGCGCGCCTCGGGGATCTGCGGATCCGAGCCCACGACGCGGTTCGGGAATCCCGCGCAGACCTCCTCCTGGAAGTCCACGTCGAACATGCGGTTCCGATCGCGCATCATGTTGCCGACGCGGAGGATCTCGGCGACTTCGCCGGTGTAGCCGCCGAACTCCTCGACATCGATGCCCGGCCGGATCACCGTGCCGGGGATCTCGTAGTCCTTCTGCTTGGATTCGGAGATGAAGATGAAGGCGAACTTGTCGCGGAGCCGCTCGAGCAGCCGGGCATAGGACTCGGGGCCCGAGCCGGATTCGGTGTGGATGGTGGTTTCGAGGAAGGTGCGGCGGTTGTGGCACACGAGCAGGGCCGGGCACTGGCATGCGCGGAAGATGTTCGCGGCGTTCGTCTCGTTCTGGGCCACGACGACATCGTAAGCGCCGGCTTCGAGATCTCGGCGCCAGATGCGTTCTTCCACGAAGGAGAGGTTGGGCGGCACGGGGCGGAACTGGGTTTGCCATGCCCGGGCGAGGGGCGGTTCGTTGTAGAGGCCGATCTCGAGGGGGAGGCCGGTTTTGGCCATCAGGCATAGATACGGTTCGTGGAAGTTGAACGTGAGGATTCGCGGCTGAGCCATGCTTAGCCGGACCGCCGGCCTGCCTCTGCCTGGAGCACGCCGACGATGCTCGCCTCCATTTCGGCCCGCGGCGCCAGCTCGTATTCGAGCAGATCCCCCAGGAGCACGCAGTCACCGGCCTTGAGCGCATCGATTGCTTCCTGCAACTGCGCATTCAGCTCGTCGTGCAGTTCCCGAATCAGCTTGCCCTGCACGTTGATCGTCGCCAGGTCGAGTTCGAGGGCATTGATGGCCATGATCTCGCGGGACTTCACGAACTCCCAGATCTCGGCCAACTGCTCGAAGGGCTCGTAGGCCTCTTCGGGCTTGTCGCTCTGAAACACCGCGGCGAGTTCATGGCACGCGCGCGGCAGATCGGGCAACGCCTGGGCCAGCTCGTGAAGGCAATCGTCGACGAGCTTGACAACATCCTCCGAGGTAACCGCCAGTTCGGCCACACGGTCGAGCGGCCGGCCCTGCAACGTCTCGATCATGCGATCCGGCTTGACGTCTTGCCCGTCGACCTGCACGGCCAGAATGGCGCGTCCCTGCGCCCGGAGCGAGTCGGACACGGCGGCCACGGCCTCGAACATGTCCGCCGGTTCCCTCGAGAGGGCAAAACCCCGCTCCCCGTCAACGATCACTTCCATGAATCTCTGCCTTTCCAGCGGTGTGGGCCCCCAGTCATCGCGGAATCAAGTTGGCGATGCTGTCCACTTGCGAGAGCTCCGCCGCCTGGGCGTTTTCGGCCTGAATCGCAAGATAGACTTCACGGCGGTGAACGGCCACCGAACGGGGCGCCACGATGCCGAGCTTGACTTGGTTCTCGCGCAAATCGAGGACTTTGACCTCAATGTCGTCCCCGATCATGATGCTTTCGTCTTCCTTACGCGTCAGTACGAGCATGGGAGACCTCCTGGGGCTCATCGCGTCCTGGTTGCGCCTGCGCAAGGAAAAATTGGATGGGATAATCGCTCCGCTCCAGGATGACTTGTTTGGCGAGCCGGTGCTTCGGACTGATGAGGATGGGCGCCCGAAGGTTGGTGCGCACCTTTGAACGATCCTGCGGGACAACCACCAGCGTATAGACGTCGAGCTCGTCGGCACTCGCCACGGCGAGTTCCACGAGTTCGTGTTTGCCGACTTCGATTCGGTAGTCGGGCATGATGCTGCAGGGGTTCATGAGCAGAAAGGCGAGCTCGGCCGAATCGCAGGACTGGAGCCAGGTGAGGGAATCGCTCGGGCCGGGCACCACGACGAAGCGACGGTACTCCTGGAACCCCAGAATCGGCTGAGTGAACGTGATCACCGATTCCGGCTCGTAGTCAATCGCCCCGAATCGTGTTGTCTCGATTCTCATCCGCACACTTCCCACGTGGCCTAGCCCTCGTTGCCGTCAGTATGCACGATGGTGCGCCCCGAGCGCAACCCCCTGCGGCTGAGGAGCCCCTCACTTCGCCGCCGCGAAACACCGCGCCACTTTGGCGATTGCCGCGGCGATATCGTCGACGTCTTGTTCCGTCATGGCCTGGTTGATGGGGCACTGCCACGAACTCGCCTCAATCGCCTCGGCCACGGGGCACATGCCCTTGCCGTACTCGACCTTCCGGCCATACCGGCCGTCCCACGGGAACTCGCAGTTCTCGAACGCCCGGCGCTCGCTCAACACGGGGTATTCGTAAACCATCGGGCCGATGTAGCCGCCCGATACCGGGACGCCCTCGGCCGCAACCGCCGCGACGAACTCGTCGCGCGACACGCCGAGCGCGTCCGCGTCCATCCGGCCCATGTAGAACCAGTAGGAGCTCTTGCAGCCATCGAGTACCTTGTGGGGGAACACGCCCGGCACATCGCGGAGCGCGGCCGTCAGGCGATCGCCCAGCAGGTTGCGCTGGGCGCAGATGCCGGGCAGTTTCCTGAGCTGGGCGATGGCGACGGCGCCGTGCAACTCGCTGGGCCGGTAGTTGAACCCCAGGAACGGCGGCCTTCGCCCGGCGCCGTCGCGGGCGTATCCCTTGTCGAGGTAGAGCTGAGCGCGGGCGGACAGGGCGTCGTCGTTGGTGATCACCATGCCAGCATCGCCGGCGCTGATGTGTTTGAAGTCGTTGAGCGAGAAGCAGCCGAGGTCGCCGATCGATCCGGCCAGGCGCCCCTTATACCAGCACATGTAGCTCTGGGCGCAATCCTCGATCACCTTGATGCCCCGCTCCCGGGCGAGGGCGATGATGGGATCCATATCGGCCGCATTTCCCGCAAGATGAACGGCGATCACCGCCGCGGTCTTGTCCGTGATGCACTGGGCGATACTGGCCGGAGCCACGTTGTAGGTGTGGGGATCGAGATCCGCGAAGATGGGGACTCCCCCTTGGGCGAGAATGGCGATGATGGTGCCCTGATCCGTCATGGGCGACGTGATGACCTCGTCGCCGGGCCCGACGCCCCCAGAGGCGACGGCCACATGCAGGGCGGCGGTGCCGCTCGTCACCATGTGGCAGTGGCGCGTCCCGTAGAGGGTGGCGAACTGCCGGCGGAACGTGGCCACCTTCCGGCCATACCAG